>CACXGH010000118.1 GCA_902767175.1 uncultured Ruminococcus sp. | reverse complement strand
GGTGTCCGGTGGACACCTCTGCCGAAGGCAGAAGCACCGACCGAGCCGGCAGGCGAGACTCGGGGGACATCGACGCTTGTTATAGAATATAAAAGATAAGAGCCGGTGAAGGTAAGTTCGGAGACCTTCACCGGCTTTGCTGTATTTATTATTGTTTCGGACTGAGCTTAAGTAATTTATTGTGGAACAGTGCTGTCAGCAGGCTTATTACAAAGGCAGCGGCAAGCATTATTATTATGGTTATGTACCATGTGCCGTTGGTATTGAAGGCGTAGAAGTCCCTCCAGCCGCCGTTGCTTTCACCTATGAAAACTACTTCTATAAGGTAGACTGTTCCGTATATTGCCATGGGCAGCATTCCGAGAAATGTCTGAGGAAAGGTTATTTTATGTTCTCTTTCAAAAACCGCAAAGGAAATAAGCACCATAAGAGGAGCTGCAGCGTGAACATGGAAGTATGTGCCTAAAACCAGTGCAAAGCCGTATACGGGCACAAGAAAAGCCGCAACCGTGCAGAAAGTAAGCATTACCGATACAGCACCGGTGTATTTTAAAAGTATTATCCATTTCGGGATATGTTTTATTCTGCCCCTGAGCAGCATGATTTCAGCAATTGCCGTAATAAGTGAAGCGGCAGCGGCAAGAATGTTTGAATCCGTTGTGAAAAAGCGGAAGGTCTCATAGCCGTGCTTCATAAGTACACTCGGCTCCTCAAAAAAATAAGAAATGACAACGCCCAGCGTCACTGTGAATACTATAATATTGATTATCAGAGAAGGTATTATTTTGTCTTTTGTCAGCATTTTATGTCACCTCCGGGGAATTATAGCACATATTCCGTCATTTGACAAGTTTTTTGATGATTTAAATACTATTATCAAAAAATAATACGAAAAATAGTAGATTATGTCTCTTGGAGAAAATCAAATAATGTTGTATAGTAATAAAGTATGTGCCGTGCAGGTAATACTAGGCTCCCATTAAAAGTTGACAAGGTCAACTTTTAATCAGAAGGCAGTATAAGACCTGCAGCGGAGGGCTTGTTTTTTGAACAGGAGAGAGATTATGAGACTGCATGGTATAAAAATACCGCATAAAAAGAACACCGCAGGCATTGCGCCTGTTGAACTGCCGATACCTTCAAGGGTAAGGATACCTATGTCAATGCATATCGGCAGGACCTCTAAGGTGATCGTCAAAAAGGGAGATACCGTAAAGGTTGGACAGCTCATCGGTCAGGCTGAGGGCTTTGTGTCATCTGACATACACTCAAGCGTATCCGGTACGGTAGAAAAAATAGACGAGATGATAACGGCAGGCGGAGACAGAGTGCCGTGTGTGAGTATCGTTTCCGACGGAAGACAGGAAATGTATGAGGGTATAAAACCTCCCGCTGTCGATGATTTTGACAGCTTTGTCAAGGCTGTCAGGCAGAGCGGCGCTGTAGGTCTCGGAGGTGCAGGCTTTCCGAGCTTTGTAAAGCTTGGTGTTGATGACCTTTCAAGAATTGATGCCGTTGTAATTAATGCCGCAGAGTGCGAGCCGTACATTACCTCTGATACAAGAACTATGATCGACAAGGGCGGATATGTCTTTAAGGGCATTGAAGCCATAAAAAAATATATGGGTATCAGGCACTTTATTATAGGTATAGAAAACAATAAGCGTGAAGCTATAAGCGTCATGCAGGAACTTGCAGGAAAGACGGACGGAGTTGGAGTCAGGGTGCTGCCGTCACTGTATCCTCAGGGCAGTGAAAAGGTGCTTGTTTACAATACAATGAAGCGAATAATTCCAAAGGGTGGACTGCCGCTGGATATCGGTGTTATCGTTACGAATGTAACCACGCTGGCTTTTATTGCCGAGTATCTTGAAAAAGGAATTCCGCTTGTATCAAAATGTCTCACCGTAGACGGCTCTGCGGTTAAGGAACCTAAAAATGTCATTGCCCCGATTGGTATGTCGATATCAGATCTCATCGAAGCTGCAGGGGGACTTAAGAACGAGCCTGCAAAGGTAATGTACGGAGGCCCTATGATGGGAATTACAGTACCGTCTATGGACGAGCCTGTGCTGAAAAACACCAACGCCGTTATTTTCATGGACAGCAGGGAGGCAGCGCCGCCAAAGACGACACCGTGTATATCCTGCGGTGCTTGTGCGGATCACTGTCCGTTAAGACTTGATCCGAGAGCCATTGCAAGGGCGTATAAGACAGATGACGGAGAAGAGCTTGAAAAGCTGTGTGTCGACCTTTGCATGGAGTGCGGCTGCTGTGCGTTTGTATGTCCTGCACACAGACCGCTTGTTCAGACAAACAAGCTCGGAAAGCTCAGACTGCGTGAATATCACGATGAGCTGAAAGCTCAGAAAGAAAAAGAACAGAAGGAAAGGGAAACAAAGGCTGAAAAAGAAAAAAAGACAGCACAGAAAGGAGAGGTATCGCATGAGTAAGCTCATATCGTCTGTATCACCGCACTTTTTCACGCACAGAACGACAAGAACCATCATGATTGACGTGATAATAGCCCTTATGCCTGCTTTAACAGCGTCTGCGGTAATATTCGGCTGGAGAAGTCTGCTTATTGTCGGAGTATGCGCAGCTTCATGTGTGATATCGGAATTTCTGTTTGAAAAGCTGTGCAAGCGTGAAAACACGGCAGGAGACCTTTCTGCCGTTGTTACGGGTATGCTGCTTGCGTTCAATCTGCCTGTTACCATACCCGTATGGCAGGCAGTTTTCGGCAGTATCGTTGCGATCATCGTTGTAAAACAGCTTTTCGGCGGTATAGGTCAGAATTTCGCAAACCCTGCGATAACAGCCCGTATTGTGCTGATGACTGCTTTTTCCGGAACTATGACGCACTGGACAGCACCCGTTCTTCCGCATGATGCGGTATCATCGGCAACACCGCTTGCGGCTGCCGCAAAGGGCATAAAGGAATCAATGCCGCCGTATCTTGAACTGTTTTTGGGAAATCACAGCGGCTGTCTCGGTGAAACCTGCGCCTTAGCACTGATTATAGGCGGAGCATATCTGCTGATAAGGCGTGTTATAAGCTGGCATACACCTGTCGCATTTATCGGTACGGTTGCGCTGATGTCGCTTTTCTGCGGCAGGGACGTTCTTTATCAGGTGATGTCGGGAGGTCTGCTGCTCGGTGCGCTGTTTATGGCTACTGACTATTCAACGACACCGCATACCAAGTGGGGAAAGATAATATTCGGTATAGGCTGCGGTCTGCTTACAGTGCTTATACGCTTCTGGGGAAATCTTCCCGAGGGTGTTTCGTTCTCTATACTGCTTATGAATATTCTGACACCATATATAACAAAGCTTACAAGGGTAAAACCTCTTTCCGGAGGTGTTAAGGCATGAAAGATATATTAAAGCCTGTTATAGTACTTGCATCGATCTGCCTCGTTGTGACAGCTATGCTTGCCTATGTAAACAGCCTTACAAAGCCCATTATCATTAAGGCGGAAAAGGAGGCTGCTGCTGCGGCAAGAACAGAGGTGCTTCATGAGGCAAAGGACTTTGGCAGCCTTGATACTGACGGACTTCCCGAAGGAGTTACCGAAGCATATAGGGGCAGCGGCGGCACGGGCTATGTATTCATTATAGAAACAAAGGGCTACGGCGGAACAATAAAATTTATCTGCGGCATAAAGAGCGACGGAACTCTTGAGGCGATAAAGACGCTGTCACACACCGAAACAAGCGGTGTCGGAACAAAGGTGGTAGACAACAACTCGGGATACCGTGATAAATTTGCAGGAAAAAACGACGTTGAGTGCAGAAAAACAGATGTCGTTACGGGTGCTACAGTTTCATCGAATGCCTTTAAAAAGGCGGTAGAAACTGCATTCAAGGCTTATAATATAGTAAGGGAGGCTAAGGCGTGAGAACGGTAAGAAACTTTACAAAGGGCATTATCAGGGAAAACCCCGTGCTTGTGCTCGTTCTCGGCACCTGTCCTACCCTTGCTACCTCGACAAGCGTTATAAATGCTCTCGGTATGGGCGCTGCGGCAACGATAGTTCTTGTATTATCCAATATCGTAATATCCGCCCTGAGAAAGGTTATTCCCGATAAGGTCAGAATACCCTGCTATATCGTGCTTATTGCAGGACTTGTCACAGCAGTGCAGATGCTCGTTAAAGCATACGCTCCTACGCTTGATGAGTCGCTTGGTATTTATCTCCCTCTCATTGTCGTAAACTGCATTATACTTGGCAGGGCAGAGATGTTTGCAAGCAAAAATAAGGTCTTCGCTTCTGCTGTAGATGGTTTCGGTATGGGTACGGGCTTTACGCTTGCGCTGTTCCTTATGGCAGCGATAAGAGAGGTGTTCGGAAACGGGACCTTCTGCGGAATTGAAATCCCTGTGCTTGCAGAGAATAAGATATCTATACTCACTATGGCACCCGGCGGATTTATGGTGTTCGGTCTGCTTATTGCTGTCGTCAATAAAATAGGCAGGCATAAGCCCCAAAAAACAGACTTCGGCTGTCAGGGCTGTCCTCAGGCTGAGGTATGCTCAAAAATAATATGTTCGGACGAAAAGGAGGCTGAGGGAGTTGACTAAGCTTATAATAATACTGCTTTCGGCTGTGTTTATAAATAACTATGTGCTGTCGAAATTCCTCGGAATTTGTCCCTTTCTCGGTGTATCGAAAAAGCTCAATAATGCCGTAGGAATGAGTATTGCCGTAATTTTTGTAATGCTCATCGCAACTGCCGCAACATGGCCGATACAGCATTATCTTCTTGATCCTCATGACCTCGGCTATTTGCAGACGATAGTATTCATTCTTGTAATAGCGGCTCTTGTTCAGCTTGTTGAAATTGTGCTGAAAAGATATATTCCCTCGCTGCACAGATCACTTGGAGTTTATCTTCCCCTTATTACCACAAACTGTGCGGTCTTAGGCGTTACGATACTGAATAACAGTGAGAATTATACCTTTATTGAAGCTATGGTGAATTCCCTCGGCAGCGGTCTCGGCTTTCTCATAGCTATGGTCATGTTCTCGGGTGTGCGCTCTGCTATAGAGGGGAACGATATTCCTGAAAGCTTCAGGGGACTGCCTGTTACATTGGTAGCCGCAGCCATAACGTCTCTTTCGTTTATGGGCTTTGGCGGTGTTATCGAAAACCTTTTTGCTTAACGGAGGGCAGAAAAATGGAAGAGATAATTACTGCGGTGATACCCGTAGTTATAATCGGCATAATATGCGCCGCCGTGCTCGTGACAGCGTCTAAGCTGATGGCTGTAAAGGAGGACGAACGATTCCCTGAGATAAGGGAATGTCTGCCCGGAGCCAACTGCGGAGCCTGCGGCTTTGCAGGCTGTGACGGATATGCAAAGGCACTGTGTGACGATGAAGATACGCCGATCAACCTGTGTGTTCCGGGAGGAGACGGTGTTTCGGAAAGTCTCAGCAAGCTTTTAGGCAAGGAATTTGCGGCGGCTCAGAAGCAGACCGCTGCAGTACACTGCAGCGGTGACTGTACAAAGACACAGGATAAGGTCGAATATAAGGGCATGGAGAGCTGTAAAGCGGCAAAGCTGCTTTACGGAGGAAAGGGCGACTGCACATACGGCTGTATCGGCTTGGGAGATTGTGCGGCGGTATGTCCCGAACATGCGATAATGGTAATTGACGGAGTTGCAAGAGTGAATAAGAGTGCATGTACAGGCTGCGGAATATGCGCAAAGACCTGTCCTAATCATATAATTTCTCTTGTTCCGGCAAATGCAAGGGTTACGGTGATGTGCAGCAGCAAGGACAAGGGCGCAGTTACACGGAAGCTCTGTTCGGCAGGCTGTATAGGCTGCAAAAAATGCGAAAAGACCTGTCCGAATGGTGCGGTTATCGTAAAGGATAATCTTGCGGTGACAGATTATTCAAAGTGCATGGAATGTGACGGCGCCGTTTGTGCGGAAAACTGTCCTGTAGGCTGTCTTACAATAAATTTTCAATAAGGCAGGGTAAAAAATTCTCAAGGTGCGTGAGCGCACCTGTTTCGGACACGGTATTCCGGTATGGTTTACCGTGTTTTTCTTTTGAAATGATTATGCATAATCAGCAGTTTCACAATAATGTGTGAAACTTATCCGAAAAATATCCGGCATATTTTACTTTTGCTATTGTATGTTGAAAATGTTCCTACTTTTATTGGGTGTTATGTCAGACTAATGTTATTGACAAAATGTTTGCATAATAGTAAAATTACGATAGTATGGTTAAGGATTTTTTGTTTATGGAGGACAGTGTTATAATGAAATACAGGGCACTTAAGATTATTTGTCTTAATCTCGCTATCGCTCTCCTGAATATAATAATGTTTTCCAAGGGACTTGTCGGTCTGAGCTTTACAGGCAGTGCGCTGTCGGCGGCTTTTGCCGTTACAACCGTGGTGATGAGCCTTATAGCTTTCGGCTACGGAAATTATACTTTGCTGTTCAGCGAGAAAAAGGAGCCGAAGATCCAGCTCCTCAGAAACGGGGATATGAGAACGACAGATGACTATACTCAGGCTTTGCAGTCAAAGAAGGAATATCATGTATTTGATGAGGAAATAAATATCGCCTGTGAGCAGATAGCAAGAATGAAGGATAAGGAAACTGCTTTATCGAGTATTCTTGATCAGTTCTTCGTTCCTGAGGAGATAACTTATACGAGGTTCCGCAATGCAATAACGTCTGTGCAGGCTATTTTCTATAATAACTGTAAGAAAATGGTCAACAGAATGATAATCTTCGACTATAAGGATTATAAGAAGCTCTCTGAAAAAGCAAGACTGCACCAGGCAAACAGCGGTGCAGGAGCTGTATCAAGGCCGGCGGATCAGCAGCTTGCAATTTACAATGAACATATAACATATGTAAGAGAGCTTGTTTCTACAAATGAAGCGATTCTCACAAAGCTTGACGCACTTCTTCTTGAAATATCCAAGCTTGACGATCTTGACGAAAAGGGACTTGAGAACATAGCAGCAATTCAGGAGATAAACGATCTTATTGTTCAGACAAAATATTACAAATCATAATGTTCTGCTTTTGGGCAGCGAAAGGAAGGAGATAATATGAGACTTTCAAGAGGAGCAAAAATTGCTGTTTTTGCAGCAATAGCCGTATTGGTATTCTTAGGTGTATTTCTCGGAATAACCCTGACAAAGGATATCGGCAAAACAGAAGAGGAGATCAACACAGAGAGAGCTACAAGAAACCTCAGTGACCTTCTGAGTAATATCAGCGTTACCAAAGGTACGCCGAAAAAAGCTGCCGTAAGTGATGAGGATATTCTCTCCGAAGCTGATGAGCTGCCCGATATAAAGGACTACCCTCTGTCGGTAACAGGCACCGGCGATATAAACGTAGAGATATTCTCCTCTCCCGAAAAGGCAGGTCAGGGTACTGACGGCTGGCTGAACGAAACAGCAGAAAGATTCAACAGCGAGCGCTATACTATCGGCGGCAGAACCATTTCCGTTTCGGTGCGCTCTGTATCTTCGGGTCTTGCGTTTGATTATATCAAGTCTGGAAAATATGTTCCGGAAGCTATTTCTCCGTCAAATACGTTCTGGGGAAGTATGCTCAGGGCGAGCGGAGTAAAGACCGAGCTTATCGAAAAGAAGCTGTGCGGCAATGTTGCAGGAATACTTCTTTCAAAGGATAAATATGACGATATGATAAGCAAATACGGATCTGTTAATATGAAAACCATATCGGAGGCTACTGCTTCGGGAAATCTTACAATGGGCTATACCAACCCGTTCGTAAGCTCCACAGGTCTTAATTTCCTTATAAATACTCTGTATACCTATGATTCATCGGATATCCTCAGCAGTACCGCAGCAGAGGGCTTCAGAAAATTCCAGGAGAACGTTCCGTTTGTTTCATACAATACTCTGCAGATGAGAAAAGCAGCCGATTCAGGCTCTCTTGACTCAATGGTTATGGAGTATCAGCAGTATGAGAATGACGGAACACTAAAGAGCAGCTATATCTTTACGCCCTTCGGTGTAAGACATGACAGTCCCATGTATTCATTGGGCGACCTTTCCGCAGAGAAGAAAGAGACCTTAAAGAAATTCACGGACTATTGTCTTACCGAGGAGTCGCAGAATGCAGCCGCAGCCTGCGGATTCAATATGAATGAAAAGTATGTCAGCGAGCTGCCCGATGATATCGGCGGCGATGTTCTTATCCGTGCACAGAAATTCTATAAGGAAAACAAGAACAGCGGCAGACCGATAGTGGCCGTATTTGTTGCCGATACATCAGGCAGCATGAACGGTGAGCCGCTCAACAGCCTCAAGACTTCACTTATCAACTCGATGCAGTATATAAATAAAACCAACTATGTAGGACTTGTTTCCTACAGCAACAATGTTTCAGTAGACCTTCCGATAGCTCTGTTCGACTATAACCAGCAGGCTTATTTCAAGGGCGCTGTTCAGGCTCTCTCTGCAAACGGTGCGACCGCAACTAACGATGCGGTTGTTGTAGCTCTTGATATGATAAACAAGGCTAAGGAGCAGTACCCTGATGCAAAGCCGATGATCTTCCTGCTTAGTGACGGCGAACAGAATGTAGGCCATTCCCTTAATGAGATAGAGGACGTACTGAGAGCTTACGAAGTGCCTGTCTATACGATAGGCTACAATGCGAATATAGATGCGCTCAAAAAGGTATCTGAGATAAATGAAGCTGCTACGATAAACGCAGACAGCGACGATATCGTTTATCAGCTCAAGAACCTGTTCAATTCAGAAATGTAATAACGGCTTTGCAGCCACAAAATTTATAATACAGGAGGAAATAACTATGGCATTTTCAATGGATCTGCCCGATGTGGAAAAGGTGACGGAAGAAGTCAAGGAGGAGCTTGTACCTGCAGAGGAAACTAAGGAAAAGCTCGAAAAGGCAGCCGACAGCAATGCAAAGGATCTCTTTACCTTTGATATGGATTCTCTCAGTGACAGAAGGGAGATAGTATCATCTATAGAGTCCTTTGGTACGGAAACAGTCCAGAAGTCCACACAGAAGAACGAGCTGCTCAATGTCCGTCTTTCAGACCTGAGCAAAATGGGCGGAGAGAACGGCGAGGTAGTAAACGGTCTTGCACAGCTCCAGCGTCAGATGAAGGATCTTGACCCTTCGGGAATAGATTTTGCTAAAAAGGGTACACTCGGCAAGCTCTTTAACCCGATAAGAAACTATTTTGCGAAGTTTGAGAGAGCAGACAGCGTTATCGCAACAACGATAGAGTCACTCGGCAGGGGCAAGGACGTCCTTAAGCGTGACAACACAACTCTTGAGGTAGAGCAGCTTGCTCTCAGAGACCTTACAAAAAAGCTTGCTCAGCAGGTCGAGCTTGGTATGCAGATGGACGATGCTATCAGTGCGGCAATTGAGAAGGCAAAGGTCGAGAATGTCGATGAGGAGAGAATTAAGTTCATTGAAGAAGAGGTACTCTTCCCGTTAAGACAAAAGGTTATGGATATGCAGCAGATGCAGGCTGTAAATATGCAGGGCATTATTGCTATGGAAATAGTACGACGCAACAATAAGGAGCTTATCCGTGCGGTTGACAGAGCAGAAAGCGTTACTATCTCGGCTCTCAGGATAGCAGTTACGGTAGCAAGCGCACTTTACAATCAGAAGATCGTACTTGAAAAGGTCAATGCCGTTAACGAAGCAACAAACAAGCTTATCGGTGCTACCTCAAAAATGCTCAAGGAGCAGGGTGCGTCTATTCAGCAGCAGGCAATGGAGACAAACGTTTCTATAGATACTCTCAGAGGTGCGTTTGAAGATACATTTGAGGCACTTGATTCCGTTACGGAGTACAAGACAAAAGCTCTGCCGCAGATGAAAACAACAATTGCCGAGTTCAGAAAGCTTGCTGATGAGGGCGAGAACCGTATTCAGAAGTTAGAAGCAAGAGAAGCCGAGCTTGCAAGACAGAATCCCAATTCATAATCAATAAAGTATTTTTCAGAAATATAAGCCGATGAAGTAAACACTCATCGGCTTTATTTGCATTTACTGAGAGATGCTCCGTAATTAAACAAGGAGCAAAGCTCCAACAAGCTCGCTTGATTGGAGCGAGCGACGCCGTCAACAGACGTCGGGGAGCTTTAGCTCCT
>CACXGH010000117.1 GCA_902767175.1 uncultured Ruminococcus sp. | reverse complement strand
GGTGTCCGGTGGACACCTCTGCCGAAGGCAGAAGCACCGACCGAGCCGGCAGGCGAGACTCGGGGGACATCGACGCTTGTTATATCCATACAACACAGACCTACAGCGATTTTGACGTGCCGCAGAAATATGAATTCAAAATGCCGAATACTGATTTTACTCAGGAAGATGCGTTCAATGCTGCGAAGGCTGTTTTCGGTGAAAAAACAGCCGAGTATATGATATATCATCAGTATGAGAACCAATATAACGACGAGACATCGAACTCAATGAACCGGAAGCTCAAGACACCTGACGGCAAGTGCTCATACACCTACACAAGACAGGCAGGCAGATACAGCGGCAAAACAAGCCTGAGACTCGAGGTTGAATTCTATGAAACATACACCTCAAACAATTTCAGCAACGGCTACAAGCCTATGGAACGGGCTGTCCCCCTTACTGATATGATCGGGACAGATATGGGCGGCACCGATTATCTCAAGCCCGAGAGCTTCTTTGACAAGGCTCTTGCATACGGCAGCGAATACGACCCATATACACGTTCTACTGTAGATACAGAAAGACTTGAACAGATCACATTCAGTGACGGCTCTGTAATGGCAAGCTTCACGATAAAGGGACACCGCATCTCTGAGCCGATGGAAAAGACTAAGCTACAGGGCAGCAAGAAGGGTACTCTTGGCGAGCAGCGCGGTATGGGTGAAAGAGAATTCAACGTCAGCAGCGTTCTGACCCTTAATTCCGACAAGAGTATAGATGTTCATAGTTTCTCGATGAAACTGCCCTCTGTCAACTATATTACTGTAGAATTCGATCCGTCATTTGTGGACGAGTGCCTTGATACCGCAAAGAAGCAGGCAGCCGAGCTGCTCAAGCTTGACAGCAAGGATCTTGAGGACGGCAGGGAATCTGTTGACGATGATACGAGCAATGACGGCAGAAAGGAACTTGATAAGAATTACCGTGTCAGCAGTGCCGCCTTTAAGGTATTCGGCAAAGAATTCAAGACAAAGCTTGCGTTCTTCTCAAAGGGAGATATGTTCTGGGGTGGTACCTCCGACCAGGAGACGACCTACCACTCTCATGTTCAGATAGGCGATTCATGGTAAGTCTTGACAGAGTGAAAGATCTGTCAGATCAGCGGTCAGTGTCTGCACGCATGAATAGCAGAGTTACTCCGATGTCAGCTTATTCTGATATCAAATAGACCTGATGACAATATGCCGCACTGTATAAAAGCATTATCAGAAAAATATCAGTCATCGGTGCTGTGTCCTTTGGGTACAGCGCATACACAAAGAAAGACCGTATCCAATGTGATACGGTCTTTCTTATGGAAACACTGATTTGATCCGCTGCCTGTATTGCTGAGCCGTATGGCATGATTTATTCAGTGTTTTTGGGAGTATATTAATTTGTCAGCCGTTAGCAAAGCCGGTACCGTAGCTGCCTGTGTTCTGCGGAGGTCTCACTCCCGGCAGCGGAGGAAGCGGCGAACTGTTTCGCTGTACTGTGTTTACAGCAGGTACTGCCGGTGCTGCAGCTTTAGGTGCCGCTGAACCTGTAGACGGTATAGCTGCTGCCTTCTGTGATGTATTGCCAAGCTCGTCCTTATGCTCCTTGGGGGTCTGATCTACATTGCCGTCAACTATAAGCTCCTTGAGCGATGTTGCAAGTCCTGCCATGTTCTGTATGTCTGAAGGAATGATTATCTTTGTCGCTCTGCCGTCTGCTACCTGTGCAAATGTCTCAAGTGATTTCAGAGCTATTACTCTGTCTGACGGAGCTGCTTCATTAAGCATTTTAAGGCTGTTTGCAAAAGCTGTCTGTACTGCGATGATAGCCTCTGCTTCACCCTGTGCTTCTCTTATCTTTGTCTCCTTGATAGCCTCTGCACGAAGTATTGCGGCTTCCTTGTGACCTTCTGCAACAAGTATCTGACTTGTCTTTTCGCCCTCCGCATCGAGGATTCTTGCACGGCGCTCACGCTCTGCCTTCATCTGCTTCTCCATGGCAATCTGTATCTCTCTCGGCGGAAGAATATTTTTCAGCTCCACACGCTTTACCTTAATGCCCCATGCATCGGTAGCTTCGTCAAGTATCTCTCTTATTCTTTCGTTTATCTTATCTCTTGATGTAAGCGTATTATCAAGCTCCAGCTCACCGATGATGTTTCTGAGTGTTGTAGCACAAAGTGTCTCGATTGCCATTATAGGTCTCTCAACACCGTATGCATAAAGCTTTGAGTCGGTGATCTGGAAATATACGACTGTGTCTATCTGCATTGATACGTTATCCCTTGTGATAACTGACTGCGGCTCGAAGTCAACGACCTGCTCCTTGAGGGATACTTTTCTTGCAATTCTGTCCATGAACGGAACTTTAACATGAATTCCCGTATGCCATGTCTTGTAGTATACGCCGAAGCGCTCTATTACAAAAGCATTGGCCTGCGGAACTATCTTGATGTTTGAAACTACAATAAGAATTATTACTGCGAAAATGATTATTACTGCTATAAGCCATGGTGACATAAAAAATTACCTCTCTTCTCTGTTAGTTTTATTTTTTTTCTGCAACGATAAGCTTTACGCCTTCTATTCTGAGGACATTTATCTCAGTGCCGACAGGAAGTGCCCTGCTGTCCTCGGTAGTGGCTGACCAATCGTTGTTTTCTACCTTTACACGGAATATACCCATTTCTTCATCGGTTATTTTTGTAACTCTGCCTGTCTTGCCGATATTTCTGTCTGCATTTGTTGCGGCTTTAGGGAACTTAGTCATTTTTTTGGCAAGCGGTCTTGTCAGAATGATAAGTATTACCGTAAGCACAAGGAACACTATTATCTGTATCGCCATATCAACATTGCACAGACAAAGTATCAGCGCCACAACTCCCGAAATAGCTGCCCATATAGATACAAGCTGTATCGGAGATGTCGCTTCCAATAAGACAGCGGCAACAATAACGATTACCCATACCCAGAGCATACTCATATTATTCACCTCCCTTGATGTGATTATTTATGATTTTTCTTTTTAGCTTTTGGTTTAGAGCCTGTCCTGCCGTTTGAGGAGGCTCTCTGTATACTGTCGTATTTATCAAACGAAATACCGTATTTTTTCTCCTCGGGTGTAAGCTCTCTCTCTGTTTTGCGAGGGCGTACATCGTTTTTGTTTCTCGGTCTGATAAGGCATTTTTTCTCGAATCCTATAAGGTCGGTGCGGTGCGCCTTTGTCAGCGCTTCATGAACAAGGTCATAGTTTTTTGGCTCCTTATATTGTATAAGCGCCCTTTGCATTGCCTTTTCATGAGGGTCATGTGCGACATATACGGGCTGCATTGTGCGGGGATCTACTCCCGTATAGTACATACAGGTAGAAAGCGTTGACGGTGTCGGGTAGAAATCCTGCACCTGCTCCGGGCTGCAGCCTGTGTCACGGAGATACTCGGCAAGTGCTATTGCCTCCTTAAGTGTGGAGCCGGGGTGCGATGACATGAGGTATGGTACTAAAAACTGCGGTTTGCCGAGAGCCTTATTGACAGATGCGTATTTTTTGCAGAATGCACGGTAGACACTGTTTTCGGGCTTGCCCATTTTTGAAAGTACAGGGTCTGCAACGTGCTCGGGCGCTACCTTTAGCTGTCCGCTGATATGGTACTTACACATTTCCTTCAGAAATGTATCGTCAGGGTCAGCCATGATATAGTCAAAGCGTATTCCCGAACGGATAAAGACCTTTTTGACCCCCTTGAGCGAACGCAGGGAGCGCAGCAGTTCCAGATAATCGCTGTGGTCTACCTTAAGGTTTTTGCACGGCTTCGGGAAAAGACATTGTTTATTCGGACATACACCGTGCTTCAGCTGTTTATCGCAGGCAGGTGCACGGAAATTTGCCGTAGGGCCGCCTACATCATGTATATATCCCTTGAAATCGGGGTCCTGAATAAGAAGCTCAGCCTCCTTAATGATAGACTCGTGGCTTCTTGTCTGGATTATTCTTCCCTGATGGAATGTCAGCGCACAGAATGAACAGCCGCCAAAGCACCCACGGTTGCTTATAAGGCTGAATTTTACCTCCCTTATTGCATCAATACCGCCGTAAGGTTCATAGCACGGGTGGTATGTCCTCATATACGGGAGTGCATATACCCTGTCCATTTCCTCCTGAGTAAGCGGCTCTGACATGGGATTCTGTACAACATAACAGTCGTCATACGGCTCTGCAAGCACTCTGCCTGAGTATGGGTCAGTATTTGTATACTGAATATAAAAGCTTTTTGCGTAATTCAGTTTATCCGCTTTAAGCTCTTTATATGACGGCAGAACGATATGATTATCGGGAAGTGTGTCAAGGCTTTTAGCTTTATACGCTGTAGCCTTGATGAATGTTATATCAGATACAGGTATACCGCTGTCAAGTGCATCGGCTATACCGACTATAGAGCGCTCCCCCATGCCGAATGAAATAATATCCGCCTGTGAGTCGAGAAGTATTGAGCGCTTGAGTGTATTGTCCCAATAGTCATAGTGCGCCATTCGTCTGAGACTTGCTTCAATTCCGCCTATTATCACGGGTTTCTTTTTATATTTCCGTCTTATCAGATTACCGTAAACAACCGTAGCATGGTCGGGGCGTTTTCCCATTACGCCTCCGGGAGTATACATATCCTTTTCACGGCGCTTCTTTGATACGGAGTAATGGTTTACCATAGAGTCCATGTTTCCCGCACTGATGAGAAAGCCGAGTCTCGGCTCACCGAAAACATCTATGCTGTTTTCGTCCTTCCAATCGGGTTGTGCGATAATGCCGACCTTATATCCCGCATCTTCAAGCACACGGCTTATTATAGCAGGACCGAATGAAGGGTGGTCTACATAGGCATCGCCGATAACGAATGTAAAATCTACCTCGTTCCACCCTCGTTTATGCATATCTTCACGGGTTATGGGTAAAAAATCCTTCATATTAAATTCTCCTCATGCTTTATCGGGAAGGTCACATTCTCACAGCAGGGCTTTTTCCCATTCTTTGACCTTAAAGCCCACAAGCACTGTATCGCCGTCTATCAGCAGAGGGCGTCTGACAAGTCTGCCGTCAAGGGAGAGTATATGTATTTTCTCCTGCTCGGGCATATCCGGAAGTTCTGCTTTTAAATTCAGCTCGCTGAAATAATGTCCGGTTTTATTAAAGAATTTATCGGCAGACTGTCCGCTTTTTTCTATCCATATACGGAGTTCTTCCTCTGTCGGGTTTTCTGACATAATAGGTCTTTCTTCAAATTCAAAGCCGTTTTCCGTAAGCCACACCTTTGCTTTTTTGCAGGTGGAGCACCTGTTATAGCCTATCAGAAGCATATCAACACTCCCCTTTGTAATTCAGAATTCATAATTATTATCTCATACTGTTTTCTGATTAAAAGCAGACACTTTTAATCAGAAATGCGCCGCTATTATCATACCATGCTTTGATAATAATACAAGCTCCTCATGGTATTCATTATAACATAAAGGAGCTTATAAGAAAATATATAAATTATGACTTTTTTACTATTTTAATCAATGGTATATCCATAATAACCGATAAATAAACAATGACATTCGGTTCAGCATATGTCTTACTTCTCCTTTTTTGTACTCTTACACAAAATCCTTTTGACAACCTTAAAATGTATGACGAAAATCTGATCCGCCTGTCAAAAATAATATGTTAAACAAGGAGCAAAGCTCCAACAAGCTCGCTTGATTGGAGCGAGCGACGCCGTCAACAGACGTCGGGGAGCTTTAGCTCCT
>CACXGH010000116.1 GCA_902767175.1 uncultured Ruminococcus sp. | reverse complement strand
TGTCCGGTGGACACCTCTGCCGAAGGCAGAAGCACCGACCGAGCCGGCAGGCGAGACTCGGGGGACATCGACGCTTGTTATAAATGCGGCAGGCATTATTTGTAATTTCCAATCTGATACTGATTTCTGATTAAAAGCATACCTTGTATGCTTTTAATGGGAGTCCGGTATGAAATCAGTGTGTGGATCACAAGGTACATACGGGCAAAGCGGCAAAATAAGCTGACAAGGGAAATGATCTCAAGCGTTATTCCTTTATCTATGGGCATATCTGTTTTTGCTGTTTGTTTTATCTTATACTAATATCAGATAGAAGGGGCGCCAAAGCTTGTCGTCAGGTCTATTTGATATTAGTATTAAATCGGCAGCGCACAGGGAAAGCCTGAAGGCTTAGTATAGCATTTGCCTGCATATTTTCGGTAATCATGCCTGTCTGCGGCACTATCCCTGTTCGGGATTTCCGTAAACATTCAGAATGATCTGATCTGCGGAAAGATGACCAATAAAAAGACAGGGGGGTTTTTCAGGAAGGCGGTTCTCTCGTAGAATTCCGTTATAAACTGAAAAAAGCTATATGAAAAATATAAAAAGTATGATATAATAATAACAACCTATAAAAAGGCGGTGGTCACTATGAAACGTCTGGATAATGAAGACAGCAGAAGGATAAACTATTCTGCGGATATATCTGAGCTTGAGAGATTTTATGAAAGACAGTTCGGCATGATAAAAAAAGGAAATACAGATCTTGTAACGCTTGAGCTTGTAATGCTCGGAAAAGCTCTTGACTTTGTGCACATGGCAGGAAAAAAGCTGGGAATAAAGCTCAGCACAGGCGAATCCTCGGTAAAGGAGTTTGAAGAGGTGCTCGATGCCCTTTGCAGAGGCGTTGTTCAGGATAACTTTTTTTCGGAGGATAACGGCAGCATAGCGGGCAGCGTCAGCGCATATCTCGGTGTGCTGATAATTGCAAATATAGGCGGAAGCTGGGAGGACACTGAAAACGGAAAGGCAGTAAATGTCAACGGCAGATATGCATATGTTGATGAATATGTCGAAAGACGGCTGTTGGGTCTTTCGGAGCTTGATGCAGTGACCTACTATAATTCCGTCAGCGTTGCGAAATAAACACTGACTGTCTTATACTTTATTCAAAATGGAAAATAAGAAAGTAAAATATACAACGATCAGAGAGGTATTAAATAATGGCAAATTACAGAGCGGACAGAATGTCAGAGGACATACAGAGGGAGCTTTCGGCAATTCTCAGAGAGATGAAGGACCCGAGACTCCATAACGGAATAATAAGTATCGTAAGATGTGAGACGGCACACGACCTTTCATTTTCAAAAGTATATATCAGCTCAATGAACGGTCTTGATACGGCTAAGGAGGCTGTAAAGGCTCTCAAAAATGCTCAGGGCTTTATCCGCCGTGAGCTTGGAACAAGACTGAAGCTGCGCTTTGCCCCTGCCCTTGCATTTGAGGCTACCGATTCAATAGAATACAGTGCCAATATATCAAGAATTCTTAATGATATAGTATATACTCAGACAGAGCAGCCGTCAGATGAAGAGGACAATAACGAATAAACGAGGTTTGACAAATGACAGAATTGACTATAGTACAGGCAGCAGAGCTTCTGTGCAGACAGGATAATATACTTGTGCTGATGCACAAGTCTCCCGACGGAGATACTGTCGGCTGCGGATACGCACTTTGTGCTGCCCTCAGAAAGCTCGGAAAACACGCTCAGCCTGTTTGCTCCGATCCGATACCCAAGGTGTTTTCGTTTTTGACAGAGGGCTTTGAGCAGCAGAGCTTTGAGCCGGAATATATAGTGTCGGTAGATGTTGCCGCAACAACACTTTTAGGTGATGGACTTTCGATATATAAGGACAGTATCGACCTTTGTATTGACCATCACCCGTCAAATACAGGCTTTGCAAAAAACACTTATGTTGACGGTACTGCAGGCGCCTGTGCACAGATAATATGCAAGGTGATAAAAGCAATGGGTGTGAGCTTTGACCGATATATCGCAAATGCGGTGTTTACGGGAATTGCAACGGATACAGGCTGTTTTGTTTTTTCAAATGCAGGCGCTGAAGCTCACAGCATAGCCGCAGAAATGATAAACGAGGGTGCGGAGAGCGCAATGATAACACGCCGCATATTTGAGACGAAATCACGCAGTAAATTGGAGCTTGAAAAAATGGCTATGAATACACTGAAATACTATCATGACGGCAAGATAGCCGTTATTGCCGTAACGGCTGAAATGCTCAGTGTGACGGGTGCTGAAGAGAGTGATACAGAGGGTATAGCTTCAATTCCGAGACAGATAGAGGGGGTCGTCATAGGTATTACCGTAAAAGAGCGCAGCAGCGGGATATACAGAATTTCCGTGCGTACATCTGACGGAGCAGACGCTTCTGCCGTCTGCTCAGTACTTGGCGGCGGAGGACATAAGGCAGCGGCAGGCTGCAGCATAGAGGGGACTCTTGAATCGGCGACAGAGACGATAGTAGCTGCTGCAGAAAAGGAATTAGAGAGGCTTCAATGAACGGTATACTTATTATAGACAAGCCCTGTGATTATACGTCATTTGATGTGGTGGCGGTAGTCAGGGGCTGTATGAAAGAAAGAAGAGCAGGTCATACGGGTACGCTTGATCCTATGGCAACGGGTGTGCTGCCGATATTGCTCGGAAATGCGACAAAGGCGCAGTCTCTTCTTCCCGATACGGACAAGGAATATGAATGCGCTTTCAGGCTCGGTATTACGACAGATACTCTCGATATAACGGGAAAGGTTCTGAGTGAATGTCGGTCTGCTGTAAAAAGCGGTGAAATAGATGTGCTGCTGCCGCAGTTCAGAGGGGATATCATGCAGGTTCCCCCGATGTATTCGGCAGTGAGCAAGGACGGGGTGCGTCTGTATGAGCTTGCAAGGAAGGGTATTGAGACGGAGAGAGAGCCGAGACAGGTGCATATCGGTGTATTGGAGCTTACGGGCTTTGACGAAGGTACACAATGCGGTACGCTGAAAATTGCCTGCTCAAAGGGAACATATATCAGGACAATATGCGATGATATTGGCAGACTTCTCGGCTGCGGCTGTGTTATGACGGCTCTCAGAAGAACAAAAGCCTGCGGCTGTGATATTTCAGATGCAGTAAGTCTTGACGAGATAAGAAGGCTTGCAGGAAGCGACAGAACGGCTCTTGAAAAGCTTGTAAGACCTGTTGAGGATATTTTTTCGGAATATCCCCGTATATGTGTAAGTTCAAAGCAGGCATTCCGCTTTAAAAACGGCGGAGGGCTTACACTGTCAAGACTCAGGGGACTTGACGGAGCAGAGAACGGAACAATGTACAGAGTATGCGGCAGTGACGGTGCATTTATAGGTCTTGGTATAATAAATGCCGAAAAAGATGAGCTTGGCTTTAAAAAGCTGTTTATGTGAAAAGTTATAAAATATAATTTGGTGTGAATAATAATGAGAATAATAAAAGAGCTTATACTATCGGAGAGACCTACATCTGTGGCCCTCGGTTTCTTTGACGGTGTACACAGGGGACATCAGGCGGTTATCGGTGAGGCTGTCAGATTCGGCAGAGAGCACGGACTTGTTCCTACGGTGTTTACCCTGCAGCAAAGTCCGAGAACTGTCCTGCTTGGTGAAAAGCCGAGAGGGATAATAACAACGGACGAAAAGCTGAAAAAGCTGTGTGAGCTTGGTGTGGAGCAAGTCTATATTATTGACTTTACCACGATAAAAGACATAACAGCGGAAAACTTTGTCCGTGATATACTTATCGGGTGTTTCAGAGCTGAGCACACCGGCTGCGGATTTAATTATCATTTCGGCAGCGGTGCTAAGGGAAACGGTTCGGTGCTGTCGGAGCTTGCTTTAAAATACGGTATTACCGAGACAACTCAGCCGCAGCTGTGCTGCGGCGATGAGCCGATAAGCTCCACGAGGATAAGAAACTGCATTGCACAGGGAGACATAGTCTCTGCAAATGCAATGCTCGGAAGAAGATACGGCTATGAGCTGCCTGTTGTCCACGGTAAACAGCTCGGACGGCAGCTCGGCTTTCCTACAATAAATCAGATACTGCCCGAAGGACTTGTAAAGCCGCTTTTCGGGGTGTATCTTTCGGAGGTCACTGTGGACGGAGAAAAGTTCTTCGGTGTTACCGATATAGGAATAAAGCCCACTGTCGGTTCTGAAAATATAGCTGTTGAAACATGGATGCCGGATTATCACGGCAGGGAGCTTTATGACGAAACTATTGATGTAAGGCTTATTTCGTTTATACGTTCGGAAAAAAAGTTCGGCGAGCTTTCGGAGCTTAAAAACGCAGTTATCTGTGATGCTGAGGAGGCACGCAGAAGATATAACAAGCGTCGATGTCCCCCGAGTCTCGCCTGCCGGCTCGGTCGGTGCTTCTGCCTTCGGCAGAGGTGTCCACCGGACACC
>CACXGH010000115.1 GCA_902767175.1 uncultured Ruminococcus sp. | reverse complement strand
GGTGTCCGGTGGACACCTCTGCCGAAGGCAGAAGCACCGACCGAGCCGGCAGGCGAGACTCGGGGGACATCGACGTTTGTTATAAAAGCATAAGCTTTTTGTTTATTATTGGCAAGCCGTGCCCTGATTAAGCATTTCCTCGGCATAATCAAGAGTTGTCTGTGTTATCTCGACACCTCCGATTATCCTTGCAAGCTCGTTTCTCCTGCCCTCATGGTCAAGCGGAGTTACACTTGTATACGTCTTTCCGTCAGTCACCTTCTTGGCTATTTTATAATGACTGTCTGCGAGAGCGGCTATCTGAGCCTGATGAGTAACACAAAGCACCTGCTGGCTGCCTGATACTTCCTTGAGCTTAAGTCCTACCTTCTGAGATGCACTTCCGCTTATACCTGTATCCACTTCATCGAAGATAAGGGTATCTATGTCGTCCTTATCGGCAAGCACGTTTTTTATAGCAAGCATCATTCTTGAAAGCTCACCGCCCGAAGCTATCTTTGCAACGGGCTTTGGATCTTCTCCCGGGTTAGTGGAGATAAGTATCTCTATATTGTCACAGCCGTTCTTATCAAGCTCACAGCGTTCCTGACGTACTACCAGCTCAACATCAGGCATATCAAGAAACGACATTTCCTTTTTTACCTCAGAAGAAAAGCTTACCGATGTAGCCCTTCTTTTTTCAGAGAGCTTTTCTGCAAGCTCCTGCGCCTTCTGTCTTGCTCTTTTGCAGTCAGCAGCAAGACTTTCTCTGTTCTCCTCGTACTTTTCGAGATAATCAAGCTCCTTCCTTGCTTTATCAAGGAAATCGAGCATTTCTTCTATTGTAGTGCCGTATTTTCTGCTGAGTTTATGAATCAGGTCTATCCTGTCCTCTATCTCCTCCAAGCTTTCGACCTCTCCGTCTGCCGTCTCAGACATGGCAACGACCTCATTATAACAGTCCTCAAGCTCATATACGGCGTTGTTAAGGCGCTCTGATATACTGACGGCATCGGAATAAACAGATGTGATCTCATCTATTGAACTGCACGCACCCTCAAGAGACTGTATTGCTCCGTCCGTCTCGTCTCCGCCGTTTAACAGCTCCTTGACCTCACTTAATGCCGAAGCTATTTTTTCCTTGTTCTCGATAACAGTTCTCTGCTCGATAAGCTCCTCATACTCTCCTGCATACATATCGGCTGCTTCAAGTTCATCTACCTGATATTTCAGAAGGTTCATTCTTCTTTCTCTTTCGGCTTCATCATACTGAGCCTTTTCAAGCTCACTTTTCAAAGACTTGTATTTTTTGTAAGCCGTCTGATATTCCGTAAGCTCAGCTTCGTTTTCTCCGAGCTTGTCAATATAGTTTATATGCAGCTCAGGAGACATAAGTTCATAGCTTTCGTGCTGTCCGTGAATGTTTATAAGATAAACTCCGACAGCTTTCAGCACCGCTGCGGTTGTCGGTCTGCCGTTAATACGGCACTTTCCGCTGCCTGAAAGCTTAAGTTCTCTCTGAAGTATGACCACTCCGTCCTCAGGCTCAAAGCCGTATTCTCTGAGTATTTCTGCCGCCTGCTCTGACGGGTCTGTAAATTCCGCACTGACAAAGGCACTTTCACAGCCGTTTCTTATAAGGTCTCTTGAGGTCCTGCTGCCGAGTACGGCATTTATGGAGTCTATTATTATTGATTTACCGGCGCCTGTCTCACCTGTAAGAACATTCAGTCCTTTAGCGAAGTCTACGCTTGTTTTTTCTATAACAGCTATATTTTCTATATAAAGATTAGTAAGCATTCTTTTTACCTCACGGGATAATAGTGTTGCTTTTATCAGACATCATTTTCTTAAGGTCTGATACGAGAGACATTGCTACGGAATCCGTTCTTGTAGCGACAAAAATAGTATCGTCACCTGCTATAGTGCCGAGAACGCCCGAACGGTCGGTTGAATCGAGAGCTGCACATACTGCCTGAGCCATGCCTGTCTGCGTCTTTACTACGACAAGCGAATGAGCATGGTCTACGCTTATTACAGCCGTTGAGAAAAGATAATAATGCGACTGTTGTTCGTCACCTGCTATCATCTCTGCGGCATACTTGTATGTTCCGTTATTTCCGAGTATCTTTATAAGGCGCATTTCCTTGATGTCCCTTGAAACAGTAGCCTGTGTCACATGGTAGCCGTCCGCTTTCAGCATCTCAAGAAGGTCTGACTGTGTTTCAATATCATTTTCCTTGATCAGCTCGAGTATTCTTGCCTGTCTTCGTGTCTTCATATATCTCTGCCTTTCTCGGTAAATTTGTCATTCAGTACCTTATAGAATGTCCTGTCTTTGAGCTTAATAAACTCTGTCTCGGTTTCCGCTTCCGATATTATTATCGTATCGCTGCGCCTGACCGTTACAGTTACGGCACCGTCTATAGTCAGAAATACCTCTGTATCGTCATCGCATGAAGCCGTCACCGCAAGACGGGAATAATGGCTGAAAACAACAGGTCTTGCGAACAGCGAATGCGAACATACGGGAGTCATGAGTATACATTTCATTGTCGGTTCTACAACAGGCCCGCCTGCCGCAAGTGAATATGCGCTTGAACCCGTCGGAGTTGATACGATCAGACCGTCTGCACGATAGCTGCATATATAGCCTCTTTCTGCAGCAAGAGACACATCAATATCAATCAGTCTTGACAGTGAACCTCTCGAAATGACTGCATCGTTCATTGCACGGAATTCCTTAGTTCCGTTTTCGCCTGTATGGGTTATACTGAGCATCATTCTTTTTTCAACGGTATAGCTGCCGTCCCTGAGCCGTGAAAGCATATCAAGCTCGTCCTTTTCAAGCTCAGCAGCAAAGCCGAGGGTACCCGTATTTATACCGAGCAGAGGTTTGTTGAAAAATGAAGCATGCCGTGCAGCATGGATTATAGTACCGTCACCGCCAATAGTAAGTACCATATCCGCCCTTCTGCAAAGGTCGTCCGTATCCTCACAGAAGGTTATCTCCCTGCCTGAAAAGCTGTTCTGCAACTCCTTTATCATATACACGGACATATCAAGACTGTGAAGTCTTTTAATAACATCAAGCGATGTTTCATAAGCACATTTTTTGGTAAGATTGGGAATAACGGCTACTTTTTTAATGCTGTTCATTAAAACATATCCCCCGTATCATCATTTATCGAGCTGTTGATGCGACAGCTCTACAATCCCCTCTATATCAAGCTCCTTTTCCGCCTTCGGAGCATCGGATTTTCTTATATAGAGCAGATATTCGATATTGCCCTCAGGTCCTTTTATCGGAGAGAAGTCAAGATCAAGAACATCAAAGCCGTTTGAAAGACAGTGGTCATATATTTTTCTGATAACTGCGGCATGGACAGTCTTATCCCTTACTACTCCGTTTTTGCCTACAAGTCCCCTGCCTGCCTCAAACTGCGGCTTTATCAGCGTAACGGCAGTACAGCCCTCCCTGAGAAGTGGCCTTACGGCAGGAAGCACAAGCTCCAGCGAGATAAAGCATACATCAACACTGAAAAAATCTATCTCATCAGGAACCTGTTCCCTTGTGATATATCTTACATTGGTACGCTCAAGGTTTACTACCCTTTCATCATTTCTCAGCTTCCAATCAAGCTGACCGTAGCCTACATCTATCGCATAAACCTTTATAGCACCATTCTGAAGCATACAGTCCGTAAAACCGCCTGTAGATGCGCCTATATCCATTGTTATTTTACCGTTCAGGTCAAGTGAGAACGACTGCATGGCCTTTTCAAGCTTGAGTCCTCCACGGCTGACATAACGCGGCTTTGCTCCCCTCATTTCAATCATTGCCGTTTCGGGATATGATGTTCCGGGCTTATCGGATTTCTGTCCGTCAACATAGATTATTCCAGACATTATCAATGCCCGTGCTTTTTCACGGCTCGGTGCATAGCCTGCCTCATATACTAAAATATCAAGTCTCTTTTTTGCCGGCATATTTCTGTCCCTCCGAATCACCGCCGTTTTTCAGCTTTTCTTCTATTGACTGTGCATCAAGTCCTGTTTTATGCAGAGATGACTCCGTCTTAGCCTGACAGACAGCCCCGGTTATTGCTGTGAGGAAATATTCCCCCTTAAAGCCGGACTGATACAGCTCAAATCCGAATTTTTCACCAATTCCTCCGCTTTTTATTCCTTCTTCAAAGAAAAATACCCTTTCATAGTCCCCTGCCGTTTTAACAGCGTTTTCAGGTACAGGTATTATCGTATTGAGCTTAAGGATACAGACATCAATATCCTGCTTTGCAAGGCTTTCCTTTGCAAGACAAGCCTGAGAGAATTCCCGACCGTATGTGACGATCAGTGTTTTTGCGTTTTCATTTCCATACAGAGAAAACGGCTTTCCGTCAGACCTGTAGTCATCCGGAAGATACTGTTCTCCACCTCTCGGGTAGCGAACTGCTGCGACACCCTGAGTATCATAAACCGCCTTTGCAAGAGCATTTTCGAGTTCCTTGAAGCTTGAAGGCGCATACACCGTTGTATCCGGCATCATGTTAAGAAATGCCGTATCGTAAATTCCCTGATGAGTTTCTCCGTCTTCTCCTACTATTCCTGCCCTGTCAATTGCAAGTACAATATGCAGCTTTTGCAGTGCTGCATCATGAAGTATCTGGTCGAAGCTTCTTTGGAGAAATGTCGAATATACCGCAAATACAGGTATCATACCGTCTGAGGCTATTCCGGCGGCAAATGTGACTGCGTGTTCCTCGGCTATTCCTACATCATAAAATCTGTCCTTATATTTTTTTGAGAAGGTACTCAGTCCCGTACCTATAGACATGGCCGCTGTTATGGCGCAAATATGCTTATCCTTTGCAGCCATAGCACACATACTTCTGCCGAAAACATCGGAATAGCCCTTACAGGCGGCTTTAGTTTCGCCTGTCTCCTTATCAAAGGCTGAAACGCCGTGAAAGTTCTTCGGGTTTTTTTCGGCATATTCGTAGCCCTTTCCTTTTTTGGTACAGACATGGATAAGCACGGGCGAATGCTTATGCTTCGCAGCTTTCAGGGCTGTTCTGAGCTGTGTTATATCATGTCCGTCATACGGACCGTAATATGTAAAGCCAAACTGCATGAAGAGATTACCCTTCTGTCCGAAAAAGTCATCTCTCATCCAATCCTTTATGTGTTTCATTCCGCTTGTCACAGGCTTTCCTATAACAGGTACGTTTTCAAGCCTGTGTACCCTTGTCTTTGCCTCGAGATAACCCGGCTGGATCCTCATTTTTGAAAGATACTTCGCCATTGAGCCGACATTCTGAGAAATAGACATCTTATTGTCATTCAGTATAACAATAAGGTTTTTCCCCGACCTGCCTGCATTATTAAGTCCTTCATAGGCAAGCCCGCCTGTAAGGGCACCGTCACCTATAACGGCTACCGTATAGGCATCGCTTTTTTTCATATCCTCCGCACAGGCAATTCCGAGAGCCGCAGAGACAGACGTACTGCTGTGACCCGTATCGAAGCAGTCGTATTCACTTTCACTTCTTTTAGGAAAACCGGAAATACCGTTTTCCTTTCTTATTGTGTCAATAACATTTTTTCTGCCCGTTATTATTTTATGGGCATAGCACTGATGTCCTACGTCCCATACTATTTTATCCTTCGGACAGTCAAAAACGCTGTGTATCGCAACTGTAAGCTCCACTACCCCAAGATTTGAGGCAAGATGTCCTCCGTTATTTGCTACTGTATCGACTATCCGCAGACGTATTTCCTGCGAAAGCCTTTTAAGCTCCTCGTCAGACATTTTTCTGAGGTCAGACGGTGAGCATATTTTTTCCAAAAGACCGCCATTTTTCATAATGACATCTCCATAACCTTTGTCGCATTCTGTCGTTTTTCCATTCCGGACTTCTGTCCGTTAATATTCATGTATTGTATAATTATACAATATAATTTCAAATAATTCAAGATTTGCCCTGCAATTCAACACGTCAATCTAAATCTGCAATAAATCTGTAACCGAAATTACAGCGATAAAATTGCGAATGAAGTTCGCAAGGTTATTGAGATCGTACATATTGCGCTTAAGTATACCGCTAATAGCCTTACGAGGCTCGTAT
>CACXGH010000114.1 GCA_902767175.1 uncultured Ruminococcus sp. | reverse complement strand
CGGTTATGTTGGTTTGGTCGCTTAACATTTTACCACAGGTTTCAATATGGGTCTATTCTTTTTGCCATTTTATTTTACAACTTAGCCAATATTCACGCAAAAAGGTATAATAACTAAGCGGAATAAATCATTCAGAATTGTTACACTTGAAATCATACAAAACCTATGTTATAATAGGGATATATTCAATGACGGACGGTGTTAAACATGAAAATATCTACAAAGGGGCGCTATGCTCTGAGAATGCTGCTTGATCTGAGCATACATCGTGATGAGGGGTATATATCCCTCAAGGACATAGCGGAAAGACAGAATATATCGAAAAAATATCTTGAACAGATAGTACCGCTTTTAAGCAGAACAGGAATACTCAGAGCCAACAGGGGCTATCAGGGAGGATATATGCTCGCAAAGCCTGCTTCGGAATATACTGTGGCAGAAATACTTACATTGACAGAGGGAAGTCTTGCGCCTGTTGCCTGTCTTGACACACCCGAAAATGATTGCCCGAGGGCTGCGGAGTGTATTACTCTGCCCGTATGGCAGGGACTTCATGATACGATAGTAAAATACCTCAGCGGAATAACCCTTCAGGATATTATTGACAGTTACAACAGTTCACTGCCCGAAAACTACTGTATATGATTTTGTCCTGAACTGCTGCATCTCGGACTATTACCGCTTTATACGCCGGATTTACTCAGGGATCTGCCCGACACTATGTATGGATTGCCGCACTTTATTATAGGATAGTTGTTTAGTCTGGAGCTTGTCCATGAATCTGAAAGTAAAAAGTATCAGGTGTGTAAAATTTCTTGATGAGGCAGGAATATGTCCGGCAGTCGGATTATTTGAATGTGTGTGATCTCTAAAATGATAATAGTATATATTACAAAAACCGGCACAGGGTTCACCGTGCCGGTTTTTTGTAAATAATACTGCCGTTTCAGTAACACAAAGGTTTTGCAGACGGGGCAGTACTTATTGTGTAAGAGGTTATTTTAAAAGTACTATTGATTTTTCATCAAGCTTTACAGAGCCAAGAATCAGCATATAAAGGAATAAGGTTTGTTCGCGGATATCTGCAGCCTTTCCGGCATTTTCTAAATTGTGTTTGTGAAAATATCCGTTTCGGTGTTTCTCTCTCCAGTCCTTTATCTGAGCTTTCAGATAGTGCTGTACAGATTTATATTTTTCACTTATTGCAAGCGATCCGAGAAGAAGGTCGCCGTTTGAATAGCTTGTAATAAAGTACTCTAATGAGCCTAAGGCGGTATCGACCAGATCTATGTTTTCCGGAGTTATTTTTACGGTTTTTTCATTAGTGCGGCTGTTAGAACGTATGGGACGGTTTTTGCCGACTATTTTAATAATGTCCCACAGCAATTGCTCTATTGATTTCAGATAGCCGGACACAATACCGGTTTTATCATAATAATTTTTGAAATTGTGTTTTTTGAAACACCATTCCGATTGTATAAATGATAAGGCAAAATCTCCGTTCCCCAACAGAAGCCGGTACATTTTTCCGTTGATATAGTTGTTTTTGATTATTTCGTAATTGTTATCATACAACTCTCTATAATATGGGTTTTTCGCTGTGATTTCATTTTTTTGTTTCAGCTTGACTGCATCATAATCCATTAGCTTTAATTCGTTCTCTGTTTCAGCTCTGAATTTCCTCAGATTTTGTTCATTGAAGAGTTCAGTGATGTTATAGCCTATAGCTTCATGCATTTCTTCCCTGAAATCAGCCATAGCCTCTCTGAATTCTTTTAGTTCATTTTCTCCGAAAACATCACATATAAGATCTTCAAAAAGCATTATCTTAAGGTTTTCACAGTCTGCGGTCTGTCTGATACGTTCGCAGAAAGAATTAACCGTTCTCCTGCTGTAATAGCTGTCCTTCAGCAGGAATACCTGGTAAACAGTATGCCCGCATGACTGTACCTTTTGAATAAAACGAGATCTGGAAGCAGAATCGTACGACCAAGGGGAATTCTTAAATACTATATAGACGAATTCACCATTGATGTTCATTCCGACGTCGAAACTGCCGTGCAGTTCGTTTTTGGGAGTTGTTTCATAGCCGTATTTATCAGCAAGCCTTTGCACAAGTATTTCTGTGTGACGAAGGGTCAAATACCGGAATTCGTTCAATAAACTGCGGTATAGTGTGTCATTTTCAAGGTCGATATCAAACAGGTATTCGGGTGAAAGGATTTTTGCTCTTAAGATCTGCTTATCTTTGCTCTCTTCCATTTCTTTGAGCAGTTTTGTTTTGAATTCTTCATAAATATTCGTCATTTCATAGATCCTTTATGTTTTTAAAGCAGCCTGACGTTCAGAAATAATAATAATTCCGCCGTCCGTGAGGAGCGGTACAAAGAGCTTTCTATAGGGCTTATTCATCTTTTTTGTCAATACATTCGTCTATTGCTTCATCAATAGTCTTGTCATTCTCTGCGGAAGGGTCAGCGTAGGCGATAGTTATATCCTGCTCCTCCTTGTCGTCATCGCTGAGGTCACAGACTCCCTCGGACTCAACGACCTCCTCAGCCTTTACACCGGGCTTGGGTATGCCGTATCTTATTGTGTATTCGTAACGGGCACGGGCTTTCTTGAGTCTCAGCTTTGCTGCGGCAATTTCTTCAATGACTTCGTCCGGATCAAAACCGCTGCTTTTCCTGCCCTCTTTATTACGGACAAATTCCTTTCCGAGCAGGACATATGCCTTGTTTATGCGCTCCTGTTCGCTCAGGATTATTGCTTTCAGGCGGTTTATGTATGCGGTCTGTCTGTTTTTCTCTACAATAACATCAATTGTCTGAGAAACAGTCTCCCCGACCTTATTGAATAGTTTCATTGTATATTCCTCCTTGTTATTATACCTGATTTTTCCGTGAAACTCTTTACGGATATCAGGTGTTTGCTGCCTTGTTTTTCGTACACGGCGGAGATACGGAGCAATTTTATTCTGCTTTGAAGTAAGCTTCCGACTCACCGTATTCGCCTAATACTATAAGATAGTCATGTACTTCCTTGGGGATTGGAAAGCAGAACTGCGAATGAATGACTCCGTCATAGTAATAAGTATCTTCATCAAGACAGGTTACAGTAGTGCCCCAGATAATTCCGTCACTCAAAGTAACAGACATTCCGTCATTGCCTGTTATCTTTCCCGATATATCACAGAGTGTGCCTCCCTCGGGTACGGGAAAACCGTTAAGGCATATTTCATATTCACAAACGGCGTATTCCTCGTTGTCACGAGGCTCAAAGATATACCTCCCTGTCGGAACGGATTCTTTCAGTTCATCGTATATCTCAGCACCGCGTTTTACAGAAACTATCCTGACGGGGACGTTTGTATATGTCAGATCCTTCAGGCTCAGCTTGGAGCAGGTTCCCCACTCATTCAGAGAAAGAGGTGAATCAAGAGAGCTTGACTTTGCAGAGGGCGTTTCTGCGCCGCTTACCTTGTATGAAACAGCGTTTTCCGGGCGGCTTTCCTGAACATCGCTGTGTGTGCTTTCATCAGACGAAGTCTTGCTGCTGACGGACGAACCTTCATTGCCTTCTGCAGAGCTGCTCTGCTGTGTTTCTCCGCTGCTGTCTGAGCAGGCGGAAAGCGACAATGCCAGAGCAGCTGTAATTAATAATGCTGACGGTTTTTTCATATTATTTCACCGTATCACTGTTTTATCAGTAAAGCACAAGTGTATTGCCCTTTATATGGCAATTGCACTCATAGCTTTCGTGTTTTTCGTTCTGAGAATCATAAATATAGTATGAGGTAAATTCCTTTTTGCTTTCCTCACTGAGGATAGTTTTTCTTGTAAGACAGTAGCGGTTTTCGATGCAGGTCATAAAGCTGCCGAGACTGTTATCGAATGTAAAGTGCGCTTCGCTGTTTATGATGCCTTTTATTCCCGTTTTCTGCTTGCCTACCTGTACGGAAAATACCTTGAAGGGTCTTTCTTCGATAAGGAAAACAGTTCCGTCTTTAGGTGTTTCCATGGTTGCTTCAACTGCAAGGCTTTCTGAAAGAATATCGTAGCTGCATATCTTTTCAATGCTTGTACGGAATTCCTTTGCACGGAAATATACCTTTGAACCGCTTGTTCCCATATATCTTACAAGAGCCTTGATATCGGCGCTTGCGATACATTTTTTAGTGAGCTTGTCGCTGCCCTGCTCAAGCTCGGCTATCAGGGTTTCAGCCTTGCATATCCACAGGTTATCACGGATATCTGCATTTATCCATCTCTGCTCACGGTAGTAATGCTCCTTGATGCTTTCATCTGCAAACGGGTCGGGAAGAACGAAGTATCTTTCGCCGTTCAGGTCAACGGTCTTTATGCTGTCACAGCCAAGACGGGCAACAAGGGGAGCGTTTACAAAATATTTATGGTTTGTCTTTACGTTGTAGAGATAGCAAAGACAATCACAGCCTGTCAGTTCCTTATATCTTGCAAATATATCCGAATTTTCCTCATCGGGAGACATATAAACAAGTATATGCTCGCTGTCAAGCGCCATACATTCCTTGAAGCAGCCCGTGCATACTATCTTCCTGCGGTTTATCTCGCCGCCGCTCTTTTTGTCAAGCTCTATTATCCAGAAGCTGTTTGAGCCGTTTTCAAGAAGCAGTACCATTGTTTTTTCAAAAGCAAAAAGGTGCTGTATGTATGTCGGGTCGTCAAGAGAGTAATTCATGACAAGGCGTTCCTTCCTTGTCTTTCTGTTATATTCAAGTATAAACAGGTCGTTATGACCTTCCTCATTCTTTTCCTCTGCATAGTATATGTAAGACGGGTTAACATCTACAAGCTCAATATGTCTGTCAGAAAAAATATTTCTGATGTCAATGACGGTCATTTGCAAAATCCTTCTTTCTTTTTATGTGCGCTGTCAATAGCTTCCGTTGTTTCCGTTATTTGAATTCAGCGGCCTGAGCAAGGGGTTGACGTCGCTTTGTGCGGGCTGTACGGGCATGGTCTGCTCAAGGCTCTCGCTGTACTGCTGAGGTGCAGGCTGCTGTACAGGCATTGTCTGTTCAAGGCTCTCATTATACTGCTGTGCAGCCTGCTGATAATTGGGGTCGTACTGCTGCTGTGCGGCCTGCTGATAATTCGGGTCATACTGCTGCTGAGGAACAGCCTGCTGATAATTCGGGTCATACTGCTGCTGTGCAGCCTGCTGATAATTCGGGTCATACTGCTGCTGAGGAACAGCCTGCTGATAATTCGGGTCATACTGCTGCTGAGGAGCCTGCTGATAATTCGGGTCATACTGCTGCTGAGGAGCCTGTGTATTTCCTGAGGCATCATAATAAGCGTTAGGAGTATCAGGCTGAGCTATATCAAATCGCTGATTGTTGTCTATTACGGGGTAATTGTTCTGAACAGGCTGCTGTGGCTGATGCTGCTGAATAAAAGCGTTGGGCTGAGCCTGCTGAAGCTGCTGCATGAAGGGGTTAGGTGCGGCACCGGGATTCAGAGAGCTGCTCTGTGCGGTTCCGTCCGGCGCAATATTGTAGTAGGGATTTACAATATCCTCTGATATTCTGGGCTGCTGCGGATTCTGATATCCGCCGAATAATTTGTCTTTAACACTCATGAGTATCATCTCCGTTATTTTAATAATTATGGTTTCAGCGGCGCTGACCGCTGTTTTTCCTTTGGTCATACTCGTATTGCAGAGTCTCTAATGCTGAACTGATGTTTCCGCCGAAAAGATGAAGTCTCGTCTGCCTTTGCAGACCTGTAGGTACGGGAGGGGAGGTTATTGTAAACCTGAAGACCGGCCCTGCAGAGGGTTCTCTCTTCGGAACATTATTCTCCGCTTTTGCCTCGGCTGCGGATCTTTCTCCGGCCTTTTCTGACGGCGGAATGGCTGCCGTGTCTTTCTGAACCGATGTTTCTTCCGTGATCATCGTTATATCTGCTGTCTGAACAGACGTTTCCGCAGCAGGAGCTGTTTCTTCCGGCCGTGAACCGGCAGTGATTCCGGGAGCGGAGACTTCCTTTTTTATAGGCTCCTCTTCAGTGCCGGAATTCTTTTTAAGGTCGTAATACCAAGGTCTTACGGGCTTATCTGACGGAGTTTCCTTCTTGAGAGAAACGTGTGCGGAAGGCTCTCTGCCGTGTTCCTCTTTGGCTTCCATAGTGTCCTTGGCACCTATCGGAGGAAGTGCGGCTTCGGGCGGTGTTCGTTTTTTCTTTTTCTTTTTCGGCTTATCGGGCGGTGCGGAAGCAAGACCTATCTCATTCTTGTTTTCTTCCTGCTGACGTGCAATATCCTCAAGGGAATAATGCCTGTCGGAAATGCTTTTTACCCCGAATATATTAGCTGAGGTATCCTGCGGCGGACTGCTTGGTGCAGAGGGCTGTGTGATCGGCTGATACGGCTGCTGAACGGTCTGCTGCATCGGCTGATAGGGCGGATACTGCTGCTTTTCTATTTTGCTGCCGCACATGATACAGAACTTGCTTTCGTCTGAGATCTGTGCGCCGCATTTATTACAGATCATAGTCTACAGTCCTTTTCTTTTAGCATGAATAAGCAATACAACGGCTGTAAAATTACGGCTTTATATACTGCTACATAATAAAGTATATGTTATCATGAACGGTTTGTCAATTTAGTAATGCCGATTTTTTAAAAAAATTTAACAAAAATGATTGTTTATTTTGGCACGATACTATATAATGGATATATAACGGCGCTTAATAACGGGGCTTTGGCTCTTTGGAACTACTTTAACATATAAAAAGCGTATTTTATGTTGCATTATGTATGTTCTTCACTGCGTCATAGATACATTACTTACCGGAACTGATATTATATGAAGGAGAATGAAAGAAATGAATTACTATGAAAGCTCACTTATCGGAATGAAAAGAGTTCTCTCAAAAAGCGGCGAAACTGTATTTGAAGGTTATATGGACGAATTCATTTCGGAGTGGAATACATCGGGAAGCTCCGATAAATTTGTAAAGGCTTTTTCCAAGGGAGGAAGCTTTGAGAATTTTTCTTTTGCATCAACAAAATTTGACAGCGAGGAAAAGCGCTTCTGGTATACACAGCTTTTCGGCGGTCTTGTTGCGATGGCTATGCAGCTTGTAAGATTTGCTCAGGCTAACCGTACTATGACAGTCGATTTTATGAGAAAGAATTTCGGTCATCCTGCAGAGGTGATAAGCGGTATCAAGTGCGGCAAGTGCGGAGCTAAGGAAATAAACGCAGCAGATATTGATAAATATATAACACCGCCTGTTGTTTCCAAGGCTATCATTGACGGTCTTGAGAGCAGCTGTATTGAACAGAAGGTTGACGAGCTTTTAGACCTTACATCTGCTCATCTTAAGCTTGAGAGAGATGAAGCTGTACAGAGAGCGGTAAATTCCAGAGTTTCTGTATCACAGGACAGAACACACCCTGCAGTGTGCAGCAAATGCGGCGCCGCAGATATTGTCAAGTGCAGATTTTTAAAGAGCGTAAAGACAACGACCTTTGTAGCTCTCAGCAGATAATAAATAAAAACCGTACCCCAAAAGGAGCGAATAATAATGAAAAGAAAGCTTGCTGTAATTCTTGCCTGCCTTATGTTTTCAGCAGCATTTGCAGGCTGTGCTTCGCAAAACAATGAAACAAGCAGCACGGAAAGCAATTCCGCTGTATCATCGGCTTCATCGTCTGACAGCAGGAACGAAGGCTCTGCAGACAGCAAAGAAAGCGGAGTATCTCAGATTTCCTCCGCTGACGACAACAGCGATGAGCAGGTGCAGTCCGACGCTGAAAACACTGATGAAAGCGGACTTGTTATAGATATAGGCGATGATAACCCCGGTATATCAATAGACGAGGAAGGAAATATCACTATCGACCCGGAACAGCTCAGCGGCTGGGACGAGGATCCTGACGGCGGTGAAGAAGGAGACGAGGGTGATGAAGGCGGCGAAGACGGAACACAGTCTCAGTATGCTGAGGTCATGTATCAGACGATAGGCCTTTCGCCGGACGGCTTCGGCGCAGACTTTGACAAGCCTGTCGCATATGGTGTAACGTCAGAGGAACAGCTCAGGAAATTTATTGCCGATAATGACGCAAAATACTCTCTTACAAAGACGTACAGCGGCGGCAGTGAGGATATGATCAGTACTTCGTTTGAGAATGAAACGGCGGAAATGAACAGCGATTTCTTTGAGATTTGTGATGTTATGATCGTAGTGGCTCCGTACTCAAAGAGCGGAGAGATAGATCTTGGCGATATCTCTGAGCAGGAGAGTGGAAATGTCAAAGCCGTTATATGGGCGCAGAATCCGACAGATAATTCAGACAAGGGCTATGCCTGCATGATAATCACACTCCAGAAGGACGCAATAAAGGGTAAAACGGTTTCCGCTGAGATTGACCCGAACGCATATATCCAGGAGGATATTCCCGAGGGAGAAGAGGATATCGAGGTGCTTGACGAGGAATTATAACAGACGGTAAATGATAAATGACGAGGTGAATCACTTGAAGAAAATTCTTTGCTTCGGCGACTCCAACACCTACGGATATATTCCCGGAGGAGGCGGAGGACGCTATGACAGCGATACAAGATGGACAGGGATACTCTCCGATAAGCTTTTTCCTTTTGGTTATAAAGTGATCGAGGGCGGAAGAAACGGAAGGACGACTGTTTTTGAGGACGAAAGATCTGCCGACAGGAACGGCAGCAACGTTCTCGGAGCGATGCTCAGGGAGAATGATCCGCTTTATATGGTTATTATTATGCTCGGAACCAATGACTGCAAGAGAAAGTTTTCAGCCGATGCGGATATGATAACCGGGGGAATGGAAGTGCTTATCTCGATGATAAGAGCATTCTCTCCCGATATAAGGATACTGCTTGTGGCTCCTGCGGAAATTAATCCGGTTGTGATCTGTCAGGATCCTCTGGAAGGCTTTGACGAAGAAAGCGTAGAAAAGAGCCGACAGCTTAAGGAAAAATACCGTGAGCTTGCACGAAAAACCGACTGTGAGCTTTTCTGTGCAGGGGATATAGTAAAAGCCGACCTTGCGGACGGAGTGCATCTGTCTGCCGAGAGCCACAGAACGCTTGCGGAGGGTCTGTATGAATATATAACCCGTGACTGAAATTGTTATATTTCAGTAAAACTGCCGCACCCGGTTCATGAACAAACCTGCGGAGCCGGACATTCAGGATATTTCCTTCGGGCACACATACTTTGAAAAATGAGCTGAGCTTTATGCTTATTGCTGTCAGAACTTTATGCTTGTTTTTCAGGAAGGCTTTTCCCTAAGAAGCTGCCCTGTCAAAATTGATTTCCGTGGTTTTTCCACGGAAATCAACTTTTAAAAACTAAGGAATCGCTGAATAAATCACGCCTTACGGCTCAGCACCTGTCTTGCTTGCCTTTTTCCCCATCTTGTACAAAAAAACCTTGACAACCGTCAGGCTGCCTGCGGTCTTTTTGCACAACCGGACGAAAAAATTGCTGACACAATACAGGCACTGAATTTGATCGGCGCATCCCTAACAGATGAGAGCGTATAAATTCCTTCTTCTGAATTTTGACTTGTGTGTTTAAACAAGGAGCAAAGCTCCAACAAGCTCGCTTGATTGGAGCGAGCGACGCCGTCAACAGACGTCGGGG
>CACXGH010000113.1 GCA_902767175.1 uncultured Ruminococcus sp. | reverse complement strand
GTCGGTGGGGGATTTTAACCCGCCACCGACGGACGTATGGCACCCGCCGCCTTTAGAGGCGGGGGACATCGACGCTTGTTATAAATTCAGGGCACGGTATTCTGTCAGTTAATGACAGAATACCGTGCCTTATATTATGGAACCGCTGAATAAAGCCTTACGGAAAAGCACCTGTCTCGTTTGCACTTTTTACCATCTTGCATAATAATTCTTTGATAACCAAAAGGCTGACTGCGTTTTTCTTACCCTGACGAAAAATTGCTGACGCAAAACAGTCAATGGGTTTAATCAGCGCCCTATTAAGTCTGCTGTAAGCAGAATCAGTTATTTACTTTACGTTTTTTGATTTTATGCTTGTATAATCCATCATAATGGCTGAACATTGAAGTAAGCTCAAGCATATCCGAATGCAGACTGCGGTGTCTGTCGGGTTTCGGCTTTTCGGGAAAACATACGGAAGGCAGAATGAAAAAATTATCATCTTCAGGGACAGAAGCACACGCTCTGTCAAATTCTTCCGGTATAATAAGAATATCCTTTTTAATTGCTGAGAACATCTGAACGGCATCGTGAAGCTCAGAATTTGTGAACATAATATTTACGGCTATATTGTCTGTATGTTCAATAGAATGTTTTGAAGCTGAGCAGATAAAAAAGAAATGTCCGTCCCGTTTGGATATTATTTTCTCCATGCCGATTCCGGTATAGAGTTCTCGTATTGTTTCGTATAGCTTACGAATGTCCTGCGGTGTTTTGTCTTTTATTATTTTCAGTTCTATAACCAGTGTGTACATAATATATCCTCCTTTGGTTTTCAGGTTTGATACCATTATATACAATAGTGGTACCAATGTCAAGACTTATCTGGATTTCTTTTCTTGAATTATTTATGATAGTGGAGTATACTCATTTATATATAAAGGGGGAGCGATATGAAGATATTTACCTGTAAAATGTGCGGAAAGGAATTTGAAAGCGAAGCAAACCACGCATATTATTGTACTGACTGTCGTGCGGAGAGACAAAGGGACAGATCAAGAGCCTATAACGCAAAGAAAAAGAATAATGAAAAGACAAATAACATAGGCAGCAGTGCCATATGTGAAAAATGCGGAAAGGAATATGTTCGGGCAGGCGGAAATCAGAGAGTATGTGAGAATTGCAGGCTTAGCGTGCGAAAGAAGAACAATCAGAAGCCACATGACGAATATGTATCAAGGAATTATGACGTAATAAAGGTTTATGTTAAAAAGGGGGAGAGGGATAGGATAAAGCAAATGGCGGCAGAATTCAACGTGAGTGTGAACGAGCTTGTAAATTACGGTATTGATCTTGCGATACATGAATTTATAGAATATTACGGCACAAAACCTTCTAAGACTGATGAAAAAGAAACATAATAAGCAATATCCGGATATAGTTGTTATCAACTGATTTAATATCCACTAAACAATGCCTTGCAAAAACGAATCAAATCAGAGAGAGAGCGGTGTGTATAGTTAGCGTTAAGCTGCCGCGGAGATGAAGTACTGCATAAAATGTCAAATAACGCGAATTGACAGCGGAGGCACTCCGGCGGCGTGTCGCCGCGCCCGATTCACGCTGTCAGAAATGTACATCGGCAGTTAATTGACCGCGCCAAGAGGTCTTAATTCAATAAAGCAGGCACGGTAAACTGTAATAGAATAATGTACCTTAATTTATTGTCAGCCAGCCCGAAAGCAGTGTGTAAGCGCTGCGTGGGCGGAAAGCGAAGAATGGCAAGGCTGTGCCTTGCCCGTGCCGACTGCCGCGGAGATGAAGTACTGCATAAAATGTCAGATAACGCGGATTGACAGCGGAGGCACTCCGCCGCATGGTTGACAAAACGGAGGAATAGTGGGATAATAACATATTGGAAAGTCCTGAGAAATGAAATACTGTTGTAATAACCGGGACAGAGAAGATAATTAAAACAATAGCGGAGGAAGAATAATGGAAAAAGAATTGGCAAAGGCATATGCGCCGGGAGAATTTGAGGACAGAATATATAAATTCTGGGAGGAAAACGGTTTTTTCCATGCGGAAATAGATAACAATAAAAAACCGTACACTATAATGATGCCTCCCCCGAATATTACAGGACAGCTTCACATGGGTCATGCGCTCGATAATACACTGCAGGATATACTTATCCGCTTTAAGAGAATGCAGGGTTACAGTGCGCTCTGGCTGCCTGGTACCGACCACGCTTCGATAGCTACAGAAGCTAAAATAGTTGAAGCTATGAAAAAGGAAGGCATTACTAAAGAGGATATAGGAAGAGAAAAATTCCTTGAGCGTGCTTGGGCTTGGAAAAAGGAATACGGCGGCAGAATAGTTAAGCAGCTCAGAAAAATAGGATCATCGGCAGATTGGGAGCGTGAACGCTTCACTATGGACGAGGGCTGCAATAAAGCCGTCAAGGAGGTTTTCGTAAACCTTTACAACAAAAAACTCATTTACAGGGGCGAGAGAATTATAAATTGGTGCCCTCACTGCCTAACATCTATTTCAGATGCGGAGGTAGAATATGAGGAGCAGGCAGGTCATTTCTGGCACCTGCGATATGCGCTCAGTGACGGAAGCGGTTATATAAATCTTGCTACTACCCGTCCTGAAACACTTCTCGGCGATACTGCGGTTGCGGTTAACCCTAATGACGAAAGATATAAGGATATGGTGGGCAAAACGGTAATACTTCCTATTGTACACCGTGAAATACCGATAGTTGCTGATGAATATGTAGAGATGGACTTCGGAACAGGTGTCGTTAAGATCACACCTGCTCATGACCCGAATGACTTTGAGGTAGGTCTGAGACACGGTCTCCCTGTTATCAATGTAATGACAGATGACGCAAAGATAACAGAGGACTATCCAAAGTATGCAGGAATGGACAGATACGAAGCAAGAAAGGCTATCGTAAAGGATCTTGAGGAAGAGGGTGCTCTTGTAAAGATCGAGGACTATTCCCATAACGTAGGCACCTGCTACCGCTGCGGCACGACTGTTGAGCCGAGAGTATCAAAGCAGTGGTTTGTAAAAATGAAACCGCTTGCAGGTCCTGCAATTGACGCTGTAAAGAATGATGAAACACAGTTCGTACCGACACACTTTGAAAAAACATATTTCCATTGGCTCGAGAATATCCGTGATTGGTGTATCTCCCGTCAGCTCTGGTGGGGACATCAGATACCTGCATTCTACTGCGATGACTGCGGAGAGACAGTTGTTACAAAGGACAATGAAGCATTCTGCCCCGTATGCGGAAAGAAAATGAGACAGGATCCCGATACACTCGATACATGGTTTTCCTCTGCACTGTGGCCTTTCAGTACACTCGGCTGGCCTGACAATACTGCAGAAATGGAGTATTTCTATCCTACAAGTGTTCTTGTAACAGGCTATGATATTATCCCGTTCTGGGTAATGCGAATGATGTTCAGCGGAATCGAGCATACGGGTAAGGCACCTTTCGATACAGTTCTTATTCATGGTCTTGTCCGTGACTCGCTCGGCAGAAAGATGAGCAAGTCTCTCGGCAACGGAATTGATCCGCTCGAGATAATCAGCCAATACGGTGCAGATGCTCTCAGACTTACTCTTGTTACAGGAAATGCGCCCGGTAATGATATGAGATACTCCGAAGAGAAAATAACAGCAAGCCGTAATTTCGCCAATAAGCTCTGGAACGCAGCACGTTTTATCCGTATGAATATTGACGGACATGATGTAAAGAACGAGCTTCCGAAGGAACTGATGACTGAGGATAAATGGATCATACATACACTCAACACCGTAACAAAGGAGGTTACGGAAAACCTTGAGAAATACGAGCTTGGTATCGCAGTACAGAAGCTTTACGACTTTATCTGGGACTGCCTGTGCGATTGGTATATCGAGCTTACAAAGTCCCGCCTGCAGAGTGAGGGTGAAACCGCACAGAACGCAAGACAGGTGCTTGTATGGGTACTTGACAGAGCACTGAGACTTCTTCACCCGTTCATGCCCTTTATCACAGAGGAATTGTGGCAGGCACTTCCTCACGAGGGTGAGACAATTATGCTGCAGAGCTATCCTGAATACAGTGAGCAGCTCAGCTATCCCGAAGCAGCAAGGGAAATGACAATGGTTATGGACGCTATAAAGGCTATCCGTATCCGCAGGGCTGAAATGAACGTTCCGCCTTCAAGAAAAGCAAAGGTATACATTGCAGCTAAGGAAAAGCAGCCCTTCGAGAACGGCAGTCTGTTCTTCTCAAGACTTGCAAGTGCAAGCGAGCTGAATGTTGCCGGCAGCTATGACATAGATGGTGCTGTAACGGTAGTAACGGCCGATGCAAAGATATATATACCCATGGACGAGCTTGTTGACAAGGAAGCAGAGCTTAAACGTCTGAACAAAGAGCTTGAAGCAGCTGAGAAGGATCTGAGCTTCAACGAGAAGAAGCTGAATAATCAGGGATTTATGGCAAAAGCACCCGAGAAGGTCGTAGCGGAAGTAAGAGCAAATGCCGCTAAATTTGCAGAAAAGATCACTATGATAAAAGCAGCTATTGAAGCGTTGAAGTGATTTGGTTTTTATTATTGCATTTTCGGTAAACATAATTATAAAAAACAGTGCAGATCCGTTCTGCACTGTTTTTTGCAGTATTGCGAAAATGTATGATTTGAGGATAGAAAATAAGCTAAGTTGTAAAATAAAATGGCAAAAAGAATAGACCCATATTGAAACCTGTGGTAAAATGTTAAGCGACCAAACCAACATAACCG
>CACXGH010000112.1 GCA_902767175.1 uncultured Ruminococcus sp. | reverse complement strand
TTTCTGTACAAAGAGAGATGCTCTGCTGCATGATGAGCAGACAACATCTGAGTTGTCAAGCATATCTCTGAAATGGCGCTTTTCAAAATAAGTCTTTAGGTTCCACAGCAGGTCAGAGCTTGATGCGGCATATCTGTCCATGAAATAATCATGTATAGTGAAAACAACAGGAGAATATGTTTTGTCTGCAACGAGCAGTCCCATATATCCGATTTTTGTGTCAGTATGGATATGAACTACATCGGGCTTGAATGACGAAACAAAAGTTATCAGAGAAGGGTCGTTGTAATTCTTGCATTCGTAGCCGTATTTGCTGCCGACAGACTTTGCGGGACAGCGGATTATTCCGTCTTTATATGAAAGCTCTTTTAAATGAGGACTTGAGGTCACTATAAGAACCTGATGCCCAAGCTCCTCAAGGCCTTTTCGCAGTACCTCGACATAGCTTGAAATACCGCTTACATAGGGGGCAAGTACCTCGGTAAAAATCAGAATTCGCATACCATCACCAATTATAATATTTTATAAAATTTATCTTTTAATTTATATCATATTATACCACGGAACAGCAATAAACAAAAGTGTTTTTTGAAATTCCTTATATTATTTATAATAAAACCCTTTTAAAAATAAAAAAAATAGTATATAATGAATACAACAGTTTTCGGAAGGACATAAAAAGGAATTGATTTCCTGAAAAATAAACGGAGGTGTATATATGGAAACGAAATTTTCCGTTACATTGGCAAAGATAATACAAGAAATTGACCTTGAGGTCTCCTATATGCCGGATGACCCCGAAACTATAAAGATAATCTCCCGTGATATAACGAGACCCGGTCTTGAGCTTACGGGATTTCTTGATTTCTTTGATAATTCAAGAATAATGATTTTCGGCAATACCGAAAACAGCTATCTGAATAAGTTCAGTACCGAACAGAGATATCATGTGATCGAAAGACTTTTCTCTCTTCAGCCGCCTGCTATTATCGTAACAAGAAATATTATTCCCTACGGTGAGCTTATGTCGGCTGCCGAAAAATATAAAATACCCGTTCTGAGAAGTCCGGAGACTACCTCTGTACTTTCGGCGTCTCTTATCTCTCTGCTCAATACAGAGCTTGCTCCGAGAGTTACAAGACACGGTGTGCTTGTAGAAGTTTACGGTGAAGGACTTCTTATCGTAGGTGACAGCGGTGTTGGTAAGAGTGAGACTGCAATAGAGCTTGTAAAGAGAGGACACCGTCTTATAGCGGATGATGCCGTTGAAATAAGAAGGATCTCCAATAAGCAGCTTATCGGCTCATCACCTGCAAATATCCGTCATTTCATAGAGCTGAGAGGCATAGGTATTATCAATGCGAGAAGACTTTTCGGTATGGGTTCCGTAAAGCTGAGCGAAAAGATAGATATGGTGATAAATCTTGAACTGTGGGACAGCAAAAAGGTCTATGACAGAATGGGTATGAGCAACGAGATGACAGAGATACTCGGTAATCAGGTGCCGATACTTACTATACCCGTAAAGCCCGGCAGAAACTTAGCAGTTATCATCGAGGTAGCAGCTATGAATAACCGTCAACGCAAAATGGGATATAACGCAGCCCGTGAGCTGTTTCAGCTTCTCGGTCTTGACCTTCCCGAAGAGGAAGACAGCGGTGTAAAGACTATACCGTTCTGATCACATATCAATACATCATAAAGCAGATAGAGGTAATTATGATAACAAATGAATTTATTGAGCAGCTTAAAAAAGATAATATTACAGTAAATACAGACGAATGCATGAAAAACCATACAAGTTTCCGTATCGGAGGAAATGCGGACTGCTACTGCGAGGTCAGGGATACAGATTCTCTCAGAAAAACCATTTTTCTGTGCAAAAAGCATAGCGTACCTTATTTTATTCTTGGCTCAGGTTCAAATCTTCTTGTATCCGATAAGGGAATAGACGGACTTGTTATACATCTAAGCGGAGAATTCAATGAGATAACACTTGCCGAGGACAATGTGATTCGCTGCGGTGCAGGATCTACACTTGCGAGACTCTGTAATTTCGCAAAGAATATGTCACTTGGCGGACTTGAATTTGCATGGGGAATACCCGGCTCTGTAGGCGGAGCGGTCTATATGAACGCAGGGGCATATGACGGTGAGATAAAAGACACAGCCATTGCTGTAGATTATATGGACAGCAGCGGCAATATAAAGCGATGCAGAGATGATGAGCTTGATTTTTCATACCGTCACAGTGTTTTTACCGACACGGATAATATAATCCTCCGTGCGTCCTTCCGTCTTACTCCGAGAGCGCAGGATAAGATATACGAAAGAATGCAGGAGCTTATGGAAAGGCGCAAGGAAAAGCAGCCTATCAACCACCCAAGTGCCGGAAGTGTATTCAAGCGGCCTGAAAACGGATATGCTGCGGCTCTTATAGAGGAATGCGGTCTTAAGGGGTATGAATACGGCGGTGCACAGGTAAGTCCCAAGCACGCAGGGTTTATTGTAAACGATAACGGAGCAAGTGCGGAAGATGTACTTGGCTTGATTGAACATATACAAAAGGTTGTAAAGGAAAAAAAGAATGTGGAGCTTTGCTGTGAAGTAAGATTTGTCGGAAGAAAATAATATTTCAGCAAGGTTTAAGGTGAGATTTTATGGAATTTATTATTATAACGGGACTTTCGGGTGCAGGAAAATCAGTTGCTATGAGAAACATGGAGGATATCGGTTATTATTGTGTGGATAATATCCCGCCGACACTTCTGCCGACATTCTACGATCTGTGCGAGAAATCATCTGATGAGCATTTGAAAAAAGTAGCCGTTGTAACAGATGTAAGAGCCGGTGACGTTTTTGACGACCTTTTTGAAGCTCTTGACGACCTCAGGTCGTCCAATAAGAAGTATAAGATACTTTTTCTTGACGCCCGTGACGATGTTCTTCTGCGCAGATTCAAGGAGACAAGAAGAAAGCACCCTCTTTATGATGTCAGCAAAGGCTCAACGGAAAAAGCAGTCATACTTGAGAGAAGCTTGCTTATGCAGGTTAAAGCCCGTGCCGATTATGTTATTGATACGTCCCTGCTTTCAGGCTCTCAGCTTAGAGAAAGAATTTCCGCTCTGTTTTTGGGAAATGCAGCCCTCGGAATGACTGTTACCTGTCTTTCATTCGGATTTAAATACGGTATCCCGTCAGAGGCGGATCTTGTATTCGATGTCCGCTGTCTGCCAAATCCGTTCTATATACCCGAGCTTAAACGTCATACGGGACTTGAAGCCTGTGTGTTTGACTATGTTATGAGCTTTGAGCAGTCAAAGGGCTATGCCGAAAGAATGATATCCCTTGTGGATTATTCACTTCCGCTGTATCTTTCTGAGGGTAAGAGCCAGCTTGTTATCGCTGTAGGTTGTACAGGCGGAAAGCACAGATCCGTAACTCTTACAAGGGTGCTGTATAAGCATATTTTAGACTCAAGGCAGAGAGTAATAGTTCACCATAGAGATATTGCAAAGGATTAGCGGTGATAAATATGTCATTTTCAAAGGAAACCAAGGAGGCGCTTTGCTCTGCGGAATTAGAGAGCGATGAGCAGAAAACCGCCATGGTCTACGGTATGCTGCTTTTTTCCAAGGTGTTCAGCCGAAACGCAATAGCTCTGACAACAGAGTCTCGTCATGCTGCAAATGCCTTTTCTGAGCAGCTTTCTTCACTTGCAGGTATTATTGTTGAGCTAAATGTTAAGCTTACAAGGCGTGGAACGGAAAGGAGTATCTATAATCTTTCTGTGCCTGATAAAAACGACTGCGCCAAGGTGTTTGATATGTTCGGGCATCGCTCCGACACCCCGAGTCTGAGAATAAACAGGGCAAATATAGACGGAGAAGGCTGCACAGCCTGCTTTCTGAGAGGTGTGTTCCTTGTCTGCGGAAGTGTTTCCGATCCTGATAAGGACTATCATCTTGAATTTGCGGTTTCGCACAAAAATCTTGCAGCTGACCTTGAAAGGCTTATTTCTGAAATTGAGGAAATAAACGCAGAGCCGAGAACAGTCGTCAGAAAGGGCAGCTATGTCGTATATATAAAGGGCAGTGACAAAATAGAGGATATGCTAACATATATAGGCGCACCAATGTCAGCGCTGAATATCATGCAGAGCAGAATGATGAAGTCCGTCCGCAACAGGGTCAACCGAAAGATAAATTCAGAGACTGCAAACCTCAACAAAACTGCAAACGCATCTGCAAAGCAGCTTATTGCCATAGAGCTTATCAGCGAAAAGAGAGGTCTTTCATCTCTGCCTGATGATCTGAAGGCGATAGCGAGTTTACGCCTCGAGCACCCCGAATTCAACTTAAGAGAGCTGGGGCAGGCTCTTCCCGTGCCGATAAGCCGTTCCGGGGTTAATCACCGTCTGCAGCGCATTATGGCAATAGCAGAGGAGCTTGAGGGCAAATGAAGAGCATTGTCTTATATCTGTACAGGTTTCTCTCAGACGGAGTGCCTCTTCTGCTGATTTTCTTGCCTTTATGTGCGTTCGTCAGAATGCTGTTTCTGTCGCAGCTCAGAAGAAAGACGCTTGCTGACAGAACCGATCCTGTTCGTGAGCTTGTGATGTATGGCTTCTTTGCATTTCTCATACTGCTGTTTACACAGACTTTCATCATGAACAGCGGACAGAATGAAATAAAGCTTATACCGTTTCAGATAATTATATCGCAGCTTACAGACATAAACAGCACATCGTTTTCACGCAGGGCATTTATATTCAATGTGATCGGAAATATCGGGATTTTCATTCCTGTAGGTATTTTTATAGGATATCTTTTCCGGAAAAGCTTTCTGAGGAGTACAGCATATGCGTTTTATTTATCTCTTGTTATAGAAACCGTACAGATACCGCTCGAAAGGACAACAGATGTTGACGACTTGCTGCTTAATACTGCGGGAGCTGCTATAGGATATCTGATTTACCGTGTCATTTGCAGAAGGAGATGAATAAAATGAAAGCAGTATTCTCCCCATTCGGGGTAAGATACTGATTTTTGACGATAAATAACCGAAGGGGCTGGTAAATTGAAGAAGAAAAAAAATGATCTGAGCGATGATCCCGAAGTTATTCGCCTGATGAAAAAAAGAAAAAAAGGTTTGCTGAGAATAGTTTTCAGCAGATTCGGAATAACTGCTCTCATGCTTTTGCTTCAGGTGCTGCTGATAGTATTTGCATTTATGCTGATTGATGAAGGAACGGAAATGCTTACGGCAGGAGCTATGATATTTAATATTGCAATGCTGCTGTATCTGTTCAGAAGCGATATGGATGCGACTGCAAAGCTGACATGGCTGGTACTGATGATGATTTTTCCTATTCCTATATCCGTTCTGCTATGGTGCAATGAAAAGGAAATAGGTCACAGAAAGCTTAGCCGCAGACTTCGTGAAACTGTAAAAGAAACGAAAGGAAAGCTTGTACAGGAAGATGAAGTTATGAAAAAACCTGAGATTGTCTTGTCCGCAACGGACGATCTGTGCCATTTTATCAATCTTACAGGCTGCTATCCGCTTTACAGAAACACACAGGTAAAATTCTTTCCGCTCGGTGAAAATAAGTTTGAAGCCATGCTTGAGGAACTGAAAAAAGCCGAGAAATTTATCTTTATGGAATATTTCATAATAGACGAGGGCTATATGTGGGGAAGAATACTTAAAATTCTCGCAGATAAAGCCGCTCAGGGTGTTGATGTCCGTGTTATGTATGACGGTATGTGCGAAATTTCAACATTATCCTCCGATTACCCCAAAAGGCTTGCAAAGCTAGGTATCAGATGCAAGGCTTTTTCTAAGCTGTATCCGTTCCTTTCTACTCATTATAATTACCGTGACCACAGAAAAATACTTGTAATTGACGGACAGGTCGCATTTAACGGCGGAGTCAATCTTGCTGATGAGTATATAAATAAAAGAGAGCGTTTCGGGCATTGGAAGGATACGGCAGTCATGCTTAAGGGCAGTGCGGTCGACAGCTTTACTTTGATGTTCCTTCAGATGTGGAATCTTACCGAAACAGAGGAGCAGTGGGACGAATTCCTGAATCTTTCACAGCCGGCTGAAAGTGACGGCTATGTTATACCCTATGCGGATTCACCGCTTGACGGGTATAAGGTCGGGGAGAGCGTATATATAGATATTCTCAGCCGTGCCAAAGGCTATGTTCATATAATGACTCCTTATCTTATACTTGACAATGAGCTTGAGTCAGCATTGAAATTCGCCGCACAGAGAGGTGTTGACGTAAAACTGATACTTCCCGGAATACCCGATAAGAAATCGGCTTTTGCCCTTGCAAAGTCACACTATAAGTATCTTATCAAGGAGGGGATAAAAATATATGAGTATACCCCCGGCTTTGTCCATGCAAAGATATTTGTAAGCGATAACGTTAAAGCAGTTGTAGGAACTATTAATCTTGATTACCGCAGTCTGTATCATCACTTTGAGTGTGCTACTTATATGTACGGCACAAGCTGTATTTCCGAAATAGAAGAGGACTTCCAAAAAACGCTTGAAAAATGCTCAGAGGTGACACCTGAGACTATTGCAGGCGAGAAATTCTCCTATAAAGCCAGAGGAAGTCTGCTAAAGCTTGTCGCTCCTATGATGTGACCTGCGCTTAATGAAGGCAAAAAATGATCCTACTTTTCGGTAATAATAATCGGATAATTATTACTCTGTATTATTACAGAATGCGATATAATCGTTATATATAAATCCTCGGCAGGTGGAAGAAATGAAAAAGAAATTGATAAAAATATTTTATTGTTCGGCTATTTTTATGCTTATGACTGCTTTTGCTTCACTGAATTGCTATGCTGCAGCTGACGACAGCGGCTCAGGAGGGTTTCCGGTAATGGTAATTTTAATTCCTGTAATTATAGCCGCTGTCATAGCAGTTCTTGTGGTCATATCCAAAACGCTGAACAGCAGTCATGTAAATAATACATATCAGGGTATGCAGCAGCCAAACGGATACGGCAATAATCAGATCGGTATGAACGGCACACCGTACGGCGGTTCACAGCAGCCTATGGGCTATGGAAACAATATGCAGGGAGGAAGTATTCCGCCTTACGGCAGCAATGTTCACGGCGGCGCTTCTGCGGGAAACTTCAGTTACCCGTCTCAGATAAATATAAACGGCAGCGGAAACGGTAATATACAGGCAAATGCAGGAAGTACTCATGTAGCATTAAAATGCCCTAACTGCGGTGCTCCGCTTGATGATAATACGGATACTACAGTCTGCCCGTACTGCCGTTCGGTTCTGACTAATCCCAATCTCTTACAAAATCGCAGAAACAGAGGTCCGATAGACTTTTCTGCACAGGATTCCGTTTTTAACGGATTCGGTGATGATGCTGTACATACCGGCTACGGCGAAGAGGATTACCGCAATACATACGGCAGCGGTTACGGAATAGGCTTTGACAATGACAGTGATTTCGATTAAGCTTTTTGATTTGTACAAAAGAGGTGAAAAAGCTCACCGTTGTTAACGGTTTACATCAGAAGTACATTATGATATAATTGATATCGACCGGATGGTGAAAAAAACAAAGGGGCGGAGCCGATGAGAAAAATCAGGACTATTACCGTACTTATGCTGATTGTTTTCATAGCAGTTTGCATTACAGGGTGCTCGGACGGAGGACAGCAGAGCAGCAAGGCGCAAAGTGCCGTAAGTGAGGCTTCCGATACGTCAGAACAAAGCTCAGAAGTCTCCAAGGATCAATCAGGTTCTGAAAGAGGGCTTACGAACTTTCATGTAAAAAAGAAAACAGAGCAGTCTCAGACTGAGCCTGAAAGCGAGACGCTTGTATTATATTTTTCTGTAACGGGAGAAACCATGAAAACAGCGCAGAAGCTTGCGGCGGCTATAGATGCCGATATTTATGAGATAATTCCCAAAGTGCAGTATCAGGACTATGACCTCAATGTGCATGACTCGGACAGCCGTGCTAACAAGGAAATGGACGACCCCGCAGCAAGACCCGAGATCGAGGATAATATAAAGAATTTAAATTCGTATAAGACAATTTATCTCGGATATCCTATCTGGTGGGAAGAAGCTCCCCGTATAATGAGTACATTTGTCGAGACACATGATCTCAGCGGGATTACTGTTGTACCGTTCTGCACGTCTCTTAAGTCTGATATAGGGGACAGCGCAAAGAAGCTTGCAGAGCTTACTGGACAAGGAAATTGGGTTGAGGGCAGAAGATTCAGCGGTGATGAAGCAGAAGCTGAATTAAAATCATGGGCAGAAAAAGCTGTTAACTCATAAATAAAAAAGCGAATAATAGATCAAGGCACGGCAGACTCAGTTGAGAATACCGTGCCTTGTTTTTATTCTGTTTTCAGTGTAATTATGAATGTGCTTCCTTGTCCCTGCTTTGAGACAACACTGCATTTTCCGCCGTACATCTGAACTATCTTTTTTACTATCGCAAGCCCGAGTCCTGAAACTCCTTTTCCGCCCCGCTGACGTGATGTGTAATACCTGTCCCATATATGCTCGGCTTCACTTTCGGGTATTCCTGCGCCATAATCCGTTACCTCGATTTTTGCTGTAGATGCAGTTTTTGATAGAGTGATCTTTACTGTTTTGTTGTCTCCTGTATGTCTCACTGCATTGTCAAGAAGATTATACACTGCTCTCTCATATCTTGCAGTACTGCCTTTTACAAATATTTCGTCCTGTATATCCCGCTCAACAACAAGCTTTTCAGGCTTGTAAAGTACTTCAAAGGTATCTGCTGCACGGCATATCAGTGAGCTGAGATCTACCGGTTCATATTCGGGCTGTACCGTGTCAGTCTGCAGTTCTGAGTACTCAAGTATCTCATTTACAAGTGCTGTCAGTCTGTCGGATTCTTTTATTATTACCGCAATATCAGACGCACACTGCTTTTCATCAGACCATGATATGTCCCTTATCATCTCGGCATAGCCTTTTATCATTGTCAGCGGAGTTCTCAGATCGTGTGATACATTGGCGAGCAGCTCCATCTGAAAATCTCTCGCCTTTATCAGCTTGTCGTTTGTTGTGTCGAGCGTTGTATTGAGTTCATCAAGCTCAGAACAGAAGCCCTTGCGAAAGTCCGGAGAGTAATCCTTATCTCCGAGCTTTTTTGCCTTTTCGCTCAGTCTGTCAAGCGGTACGGAAAACCGTTTTGCTATAAACCAGGAAAGAATAAAGCCTGTTATCAGAGAAAGGGCAGTGACCCACACAAGCTGCATGCTGATAATGCTTACCGAAGGTCCTACCGTGTCGATCGTTGTGCTTACATAAAGTACTGCTTTTTCGTCTGAGCCGTAATAGTCGAAATATGTACCGTAAACAAATACACTGTCGGAAGTATACTGTATCTCACCGTTTTCGCTGTTTTTCAGCTTTTCAAGAAATTCATTGTATCTTTCCGGCAGCATACGATAGCTCAGCATTCTCTGTCCGGGTTTTTCCCCTCGTGGAAAATCAGGCTCATCGGCTTCCTGTTCAGGTTTTCGCTTGTCCTTGATTCCTTTGAATTCATCAGAGCTGAACAGAACACCGCCGTTTTCGTCCGTAATAAAAACAAGTATCGAATTATCATGTGTAAGCTCATCAATAATATCATTGATATTTTCACTGCAGCCGGAGTCCATTATTTTAGCTGCAGCGGATTTTGTATTGTTTATAAGCATAGCGTCATAGAAGCTCTGCAGAAAAACGGTCTGTAAAAGCCATAGGACTGTAAAAATGAGAGCCGTGAATAATATAAAGTAAAGCCACAGCTTGAATCTGAACGATTTAGGTCTTGTCCTCAAATTTATATCCCACCCCTCTTATGGTGTGAATACTGTCCCTGTATTTGCCGAGTTTGTTTCTAAGCAGCTTTATCTGCCAATCCACCGTTCTGTCATCACCGAAATAATCATATCCCCATACCTTATCGAGTATCCGGTCTCTGGACAGAACTATTCCCTTATTCTGCAGCAAATACAAAAGCAGGCCGTATTCCTTTGCTGTAAGCTCGGTTTTTTCACCGTCAATACGAACATCATGCCCAAGAGTATCAAGCTCTATTCCGTTTGCCCTGAGCTTTGTGTTATCTTCAGCAGCAGGGGAGACACTGTGACGCTTGATAATAACCTTTATTCTTGCCATAAGCTCTTTTGGAGAGAACGGTTTTGTGACATAATCATCTACACCGACCTCAAAGCCGAAAAGCTTATCATATTCCGTACCTCTTGCAGAGAGCATAAGAACAGGGATATCCTTGAATTCATGGATCTGTCTGCAGGCTGTGAAACCGTCTGTATCCGGCATCATGACGTCCATTACGATAAGATCGAAGTCTTCATTCCTGCAGGCATCTACTGCCTCCCTGCCGTCACCGACGCTCTTTATTTCATAGCCCTCACGCTGGGCATATCTTGCGATAAGCTGAGCTATATCAGGCTCATCGTCTGCAATTAATATCTTTGGCATAATTACACCCCCGAATGTTCATGCTTTTATTATACATCTAAGGTACGGTATTGTCTATCTGTCACTTTATACTAAACAGAAGGCTTTCCGGCAAAGCAGGTTTGTCGGAAAGCTGTTCTTGTTGAATTTACATTGTGCCGGGGTTTCAGGAACGCTGCTTCAAAGTTTATTATACTGCATTTGAGGCGGTATTCTCCGTCTGACCCTCTGCTGTACTCCTGGACTTACGCTGTTTAGTCGGCTTTGCAGGCTTTTCTGCAGCAGTGCCGTCATCTGTTTGACTTTCAGCTGTACTTTTGGACTTGCGGTGCTTTGAAGGCCTTGCAGGCTTTTCTGCAGCAGTGCCGTCATCTGTCTGACCCTCTTCTGTACTCTTGGACTTGCGGTGCTTTGAAGGCTTTGCGGATTTATCAGTATTCTGGTCAGTGCTTGAATCGTCTGTGCTCTGGTCTGCAGATACACTGTAGCTGTTTTCTGACTTTTCAGCCGGAGCAGTTTCAGCAGCATATACTGTAGTAGCACCTGCGGCGATAAGAGCCGCCAGCATTGAGCTGATAATTACCGTATGTTTTAGCTTCATGTCGAACATTTCCTTTCTTTATGAGATTTCCTTTTATATCGGAAACTCCGAAAGCCTGTACACTGCGGATATAATTGTACTGCGAACGGATCCGATTTCGCAGCCCCGCTCATGCCATCTCTGTCGGAGAGTTCCTTCCTTAACATTTCCTTTATATCACAATAAGCTCTCCTGCTGAGGGTTATGCCGGAGGAGCTTTTTACAGCCCCTCCGTATCGTAATAACAGCCCGGTATTATCTCATCATGTTTCCTCGGTCGAAGCCCCCCATATTGCCGCGGCCGCCCATGCCGCCCATTCTTCCGCCGCCCATCATGGACTGCGGAATTGAGTCAACCTGTGTTCCGTTGATGATGATAGTGCCGCCATTATACTGAGCTGTTCCGTCGTAATCGAATGATGAAACGGTTGCCGTTATGTCAATTGTTCCGCCGTTTACGATGATATTTCCGTTAGCGTCAACAGCGTCTGTGTCTCCCTGACCCATAACTATTTTTGTATTTCCGCCGTTGAATTCAATTGTCGGTGTGCCGTATGACCTGCTCTTTGTCGAAGCGTTTATACCGTCATCAGATGCGTTTATGCTGATATTGCCGTCATTTATCTGAACATAGGTTGCTTCAAGACCTTCTGCGGAGTTAAGCTCAAATGTACCGCCGTCAATGCGGAGAAGTGTGGTTGCTTGAACAGCGTCGCTCTTTGCGGTTATTTTGAAGCTTCCGCTTCTGATATAGATATAGCCCTTTGTATCGTCGTCGTCATTCTCACTATGGAAACCGTCTTTCTGGGTGCTGATCTCAATGCTGCCGTCATATACGGAAATCGAATCATTAGCTTCGATACTGTCCTTGACTGTCGTGATTTTATAAGTACCGCCTGTTATCTTTACATCGTCCTTGCCGGAAATACCGTTTGCAGAGGAGTTTATTTTGATAGTTCCTGTGCCGTTAAGTACAAGGTCGTCCTTTGAGAAGATAACAGCATCGGTATTTGTATCTCCGTCAGATCTGAATGTGCCTGTAACAGAAATATTATTTTCTGTGCCCGCAGTGGTTACAAAGCACTTATCTGCTGATACAACATATATTACGGGGAAGTCGCTGTTTGTTACGTTAAGACCGTCAAGTACAAGCTGAACTTTTGCTTCCTTACTTGCCTCTACTCTGACAGTAAAATCAGTGGCTGTACCTGTAATGATATATACGCCTTCTTCGGTTATTGTTTCTGTCTTATTATTAGATGCCTGAATTGTCTTTGCAGATGATGTATCGGCTGTCTGAGTCAGGTCACGGCTGCTGAAGATGTCCGTTGTGTCAAATTCTGGAGCAGAGGACTCGGAAACATTACCGGATTGTTCAGGCATTTGAGGCATCTGACCGGATTGTTCAGGCATTTGAGGCATCTGACCGGACTGATCCGGCATTTCGGGCGGCTGCTGTCCCGACTGATCCGGCATCTGCGGCATCTGACCGGACTGATCGAACCTCTGATGCCTCTGCTTGTTTTCGCTGTTCTGAGCCGAGCTTTCTTCAGAGGGAGCTGTGCTGCTGTCAGTCTTTGGTGCTGAACTGTTCTCTCCGAAAATATCCTCAAAGGTCTGACCTGATTTTTCAGAGCTTTCGCCTGATTTGCTGTTGCCGCTGCTATCTGTGCTTTCATCTGAGCTTACCTCGATATTGCCCGATGATACCGAAGAATCCGAGGTCTGTCCGTTGTCAGAGCCTGTATTGCCGCAGGCTGTGAATGATGTAATAAGAAGAGCTGTCAGAATTATAGCTATTGTTTTTTTCATGATGATTACCTCCGTTATTGTAATATCTGGCAGAGCGTTTTATGCGGTCTGCCATTCGCGGTTGCTGTAATGTTCTTTCTTTTGTTTTCCTTTGTTGACTGTATTATATGTCCTGACTTTGGAAATTGTAAGGAAAATATGTGGAATTTATGTGGAAAATATGCTTGATTTCCCATATAATCAAAACCTCGGGTAAAAGTATTATGACGGTGTCTTATCCTTTATAAATGAGTAGTATTCATGTACAAGACTCTTGTAGCCAAGAGCTTTCAGTGTGTCGTACCTTACATTGTACCGTGATTTGGTTTGTTTTCCGCTGATTATAAAGCGCAGACACTGCTGTGCATAGCTGTCTATTTCTCTAAGACTCTTTGTTGTATTAATGACTGAGAAAAACCAATAGCTCCAGCTCAGCTCGCTGCTTTCCGGACTTTCCATAAGCTTGCGGTTAAATATCCGTATAAAAGCCGAAGCTGCTTTTTCGGGTTCTATCCCGTTGCGCATACACCAGCGTCTCAGCGCCCTTGCTTTTCGCCGCATTTTTGCCTTTATTTTGGCTACAGTCACCGGCGCAATATCCGTCACTCCGTTTCTATATGAAAAACCTAAAAAACACCACCCTGTCTGTGGTGTGCCGTATGTCTCCTTGTCATTGTTTATGGATAGTCCCTTTTTATAGAGAATACTATGTATCATTGCTGCATATTCCATGACCTTTTCAGGGTCTTTATTAAATACGATTATATCATCGGAGTACCGTGCATAAACTGCCCCCATGTCCTCAAAAACCTTATCAAGCTCTCTAAGATATAAATTCGCATAGAATGATGAAACGGGTGTTCCTGCCATTATACCCTTCTCTTCCGTTATACGTTTGCCCTTGTCGAGAACATACGGCTCTTTAAGAAGTGAACTTAGAAATGAACAAAGCTCCCTGTCGTCACTCAGTACCTCTTTCAGCAGAGGTGTGAGTCTGTCTACAGGTATTGAATTGAAATAATTGCTTATATCTGCCTTGTAGAAATACATTTTATCTATATCATTCATTCTGATAAAGCGTTTTACTGCGTCCTTTGCATTTTTGTTTGGTCTGAATGAATAAAGACCGCTGCTGAAAAGATTATCGTACTTTCTAAGCAAAAGATGCGTAAGCAGCTTGAGAACAGTATTTTCTCTTTCGGGATAAACATATACAGTCCGCTTTTTCTTTGTACTGTTTTTATTTATAACAGAACGTGCAGGCAGGGGGAAGGGAGCGCCGCTTTTTATTGCATTGCATATGGGAAGATAAGCCCTGCTTTCGATAAAGCATCTGAGCTGTTTTTCAAAAGGCGTATGTGCCGCAAGTGACAGCTTGTACTGATAGAATTTGATCCAATATTGTTCCTGCGACAGCATATCGAGCATAGACATGGCGTTTCCTCCGTTTTGACAAAATAAAAAACAGAAAGAGAAATCATTAAATCCAAGATAATTCTTGGATATACAGGACCGTACACGGATAGTCTGCCTGCGAAGAACTGAATATATCCGTGCCTGATCTGCCGCAGGCGCAAAGCGTTCTCTTTCTGTTTTTTCTGTTTTGACACTCTGTAAAACATACGTCCATCAATTACACGCTGCTGGTAATACAGAGCGTTGGGGCCTTTATCAAAAGGCTAAAGCATTGCGTGTGCGAGTGATGACATACTTTTTGGTATTCCACCAACCTGCATGGTCAATGTAATAGCGGAGATAGGGAATACCTGATCTTTCGCAGTCATCTCTGAGTTTTTTAGCGCTGCTTTTCTGCGACATAAGCTCAACAACAAGTGCTGTTCTGCCGTTTTTGATAAAGGTATATACCGGCATATTGGAATAGCGTGTCCTGTCAGTTCTGATCTCATAGTAACGGAATTCGTTAAAGAATATGCTTTCAAAATACTGCTGATAATTTCCGTTATAATTAAATTGATTTTCCTCATTCGGCATTAATTCGCCCCATGAAAAACCTGATGGAGAATTTGAAACCTGCTGCCGGGGAGCAGGCTGATTATTTGCAGGATAGCTTTGCTGTTGGGGAGCTGGCTGTGTTTTCTGCTGCTGAGTGTTCTGGTTTCCTCCGAAAAGATCTCTCATCATTTTTTCGGCTCTCTCAGTATCATTTGCCGTCTGAAAAAGTTTAGAAAAGAGTCCCATGATATTGACCTCCTTATTATCAAAAAGATATAGTCCGAAAAATAATACATGATCAGTATAGCATATAATATAATTAATTTCAATATTTTATTAAAAATATGTTGGATTTAAAATGCGGCATAATAAAACATTGTTTTCAGACAAAAAAACAGTATGCCTGCCCCGAAGGACAAGCATACTGCCAAATATTATACAATATGTGGAATGCAGATAGTAATTGTTATCAAACGATACCCTGAGCGAGCATAGCGTTTGCAACCTTCTCAAAGCCTGCAATGTTAGCGCCTGCGATAAGGTTATTGCCGAGGTTGTACTTCTTGCAAGCTGCGATGCTCTGGTTGAAGATGTTAACCATGATGTTTTCGAGCTTAGCATAGACTTCTTCCTCTGTGAATACAGTGTGACCTGCATTCTGGCTCATCTCGATGCATGAGCAAGCAACGCCGCCGGCATTAGCAGCCTTGGAAGGACCAACAACTACGCCGTTGTTGAGGAGATACTCGATAGCCTCGTTTGTTGTAGGCATATTAGCGCCCTCGCAGAGGTACTTACAGCCGTTAGCAACCATCTTCTCAGCGTCAGCAACATGGATCTCGTTCTGTGTAGCGCAGGGGAAGTAAAGGTCAGCCTTAACGCCCCAGGGCTTCTCACCCTTGAAGAACTTAGCGCCCGGGAACTTGTCAGCATAAGGAGCACAGATGTTCTTGCCTGAGTTTCTGAGGTCGAGCATATAGTCGATCTTCTCACCTGATACGCCGTCCTCGTCGAGGATATAACCGTCAGGACCTGAGATTGTGATAACCTTTGCGCCAAGCTCTGTGAGCTTCTTCGCAGTACCCCATGCAACGTTGCCGAAGCCGGATACAACAGCTGTCTTGCCTTCAAGAGTCTCACCAAAGTGCTTGAGCATCTCTCTTGCATAGAATACGATACCGTAGCCTGTAGCCTCATCTCTGCCAGCA
>CACXGH010000111.1 GCA_902767175.1 uncultured Ruminococcus sp. | reverse complement strand
TACGATCTCAATAACCTTGCGAACTTCATTCGCAATTTTATTGCTGTAATTTCGGTTACAGATTTATTGCAGATTTAGATTGACGTGCCGGAAGAACCGCAGTGCTTGATTATATGATAAAACTGTGATATAATTCTTAATAAAGATTTTTAAAGGATGAAACATGAAATGGATAATGAAAATATTGAAGTAATGACAGTACCTGTGCTGCCGCTGAGGGGACTTGTTATATTTCCGGGATCTATCCTTCATTTTGATGTGGCAAGAAAAAGGTCGGTCTCGGCTATGACAGCCGCTATGGAGCATTATGACCAGCAGGTGTTTATAACCGCACAAAAGGATTCTTCAGAAAACGAACCTGATGTCGGAGATTATTATAAAACCGGAGTTATGGCAAATATACTCCAGATCGCTAAAATATCAGACGGTGTCCTGCGTGTTGTTGTAAAGGGCAAATACAGGGCTGAGGCTCTGCAGTTCAATGACGGAAAGCTGTATGTAACCGCTAAAGCGGTAAAAACCGTCATAACTCCTGCTGCAGATGAAAATGAGACCGAAGCAAGAATAAATATCGTTAAGGAAATGTTCAACGAGTATTCTATAATCAACGGTCATATTCCTCAGGATATGTATTTAAAGGTCTATGAGATGACTGATGCAGGAAAGCTTGCCGACTATATCGCTGATAATATTATCAGGGACTATCATAAGAAGCAGGAAATACTTGAGCTGAACGATGAGGTAGAACGTCTTGATAAAATAATCGAAATGCTCAGCTATGAGAACGAGCTTCTTATGATAGAGGAGAAGATCTCCGAAAAAACAAAAATCGGCATGGACGACAATCAGAAGGAATATTATCTGAGAGAGCGTATCAAGGCTATCCGTGATGAGCTTGGCGACGGTGAGGAAACAGATGCCGAAGCATTTGAGTACCGCAATAAGATACTTGAGCTGAACACCACAGATGAAAATAAAGAGCGCCTTTTAAAAGAGGTATCAAAGCTTGAGAAAATGATGTCAAGCTCAGCCGAGGCTAATGTTGTCAGAAACTACCTTGATTCCTGTCTCGAGCTTCCTTGGGGTATCTATTCAAAGGAAAAGTCTGACATAAAGAAGATAGCTGCTCATCTTGACAAAAATCATTACGGCTTGAAGAAGGTAAAGGAAAATGTCCTTGAGGCTCTTGCCGTAAGAAAGCTCAATCCTGAAATAAACGGACAGATACTCTGTCTTGTAGGACCTCCCGGAGTAGGTAAAACATCTATAGCCAAATCCATTGCCGAAGCAACAGGCAGAAAGTACCAGAGAATAGCTCTCGGAGGTATTCATGATGAGGCTGAGATAAGAGGTCATAGAAGAACATATATAGGCTCTATGATGGGACGTATAATGAATGCGATGAAGCTTGCCAAAACTGCCAATCCGCTTATTCTTCTTGATGAAGTCGATAAGCTCGGCAGCGATTTCCATGGTGATCCGACATCAGCACTTCTTGAAGTGCTTGACGGTGAGCAGAATTCTACCTTCTACGACCATTATATAGATCTGCCGTTTGATCTGAGCAAAGTGATGTTCATAACAACAGCCAACGATCAGTCGACTATACCTTCACCATTGCTTGACAGAATGGATATAATAAATCTTGACAGCTATACAAGAGAGGAAAAGTTCAAGATAGCAAAGCTGCACCTTATCTCAAAGCAGCTAAAGCGCCATGGATTAAGCGGTCATCAGGTTAAGCTCTCCGATGATGCGGTTTATGATATAATAGACAGCTATACCCGTGAAGCGGGTGTGCGTTCGCTTGAAAGAGCAATTTCAAGGATAATGAACAAGGCTGCCGTAAAGATAGTATCAGGCGATGTCAAATCCGTAAAGATAAGTAAGGATAATATTGAGGAATACCTCGGCTCAAGAAAGTATAAAAACGACGATATGAATAAGAGTGATGAGGTAGGACTTGCAACAGGCCTCGCATGGACGTCTGTAGGAGGTGAGACTCTGCCGATAGAGGTCGCTGTAATGACAGGCAGCGGCAAGATTGAGCTTACAGGCTCACTCGGTGATGTGATGAAGGAAAGTGCTCAGGCTGCTTATACCTGCGTCAGAACTATGGCTGACAGACTTCATATTGACAAAGAATTCTATAAGAACAAGGATATACATATCCATGTTCCTGAGGGTGCTGTACCTAAGGACGGTCCGTCTGCCGGTATAACAATGGCAACGGCTATTACATCAGCTTTAACGGGAATACCCGTAAAGCGTGATGTGGCAATGACAGGCGAGATAACCATAAGAGGAAGAGTTCTGCCGATAGGCGGCCTGAAGGAAAAAACAATGGCTGCGTATCGTCTCGGAATAAAAACCATTATCATTCCGGAGGACAATAAGAGCGACCTTGACGAAGTCGATGATGTAGTAAAAAATTCGGTAAGCTTTGTTTTTGCCGATAATATCAATACTGTTCTTGATACGGCACTTGTGTCTGATGTATAAGTGCTGTACAGGCTTATAGCAGAGGTGAAACATGAATTTTCAGATAGCTGAATTCAAGGCGGCATACGGGCGTTCGTCTCAGATACCTGAATCTGTGCTGCCCGAAATTGTCTTTTCGGGAAAATCCAATGTCGGAAAATCCTCCCTTATCAACAAGCTTCTTTACCGCAAATCTATTGCAAGGGTAAGTGCAAAGCCGGGAAAGACAGCGACAATAAACTTCTTTTCGCTGAAAGAGGCATATTTTGTTGACCTGCCAGGATACGGATATGCACAGGTCTCTCAGGCAGAAAAGCAGAGATGGGCTGAGCTTGTGGAGGGATATCTTGCTCAGGACAGAAATATCGCTCTTGTAGTGCAGATATGCGATATGAGACACAGTCCTACAGAGAACGATATGACGATGATAGACTATTTATACAACAGTGGTTTTAACTTTATCATCGCCCTGACAAAGCTTGATAAGCTGAAGAAAACTCAGCAGGCAAGACGGCTTGAGGAGCTTAAAGAGGAGCTTAAGGATTACCCCGATATCCGTCTTTGTCCCTGTTCATCAAATGACGGCACGGGAATTGATGAGATAAGAAAAATAATAGAAGAAAGCGTTTATACTGCTTTCTGATTAAAAGCAGACATTTTCTATTTTTAATAGGGGTCCGGTATTATTCCGTCACTCAGGAAAATGAATAGAATAATAACCGATGAAGGTATGAAAAATTGACCTTCATCGGTTTTATTTTTACAGCAGATTGGCTATTTCGGGATATTCCATTGCCCGAAGGTCTGTAGTCAGAGAAACCGCACAGCGGCAGTATACTAAGAAGGGGGTTATATCACCCTCCGATATACATTCAAGTGCCTTTGATACTTCCTGTGCAATATCATCAAGTATTTTATGTGTTATAAAAAGATATACAAGACCTCGTCTTTCGTCTATTATCCTGAGAGCCTTTTCTATATGCTCACGGGAGTTGTCTGTTCTGCTTTCCTTTGCGAGTGCGTAAGCCTGCTCAAGCTCATTTGTTATATCATCTGCTGTTCTTGTATTGACAAAAAAACAGGCCGCTGTAACGGATATGACAAGAGCAAGCACAGCTATGGCTGCATAAAGTCTGTACATGAACTAACGCTGCTCCTTTCTGATGATATTATACCTGCCGTCACAGTCGGCTGTCATAATGAAAATATCCTTTATGTCTGTTTTTTCTTTAAGCATTATTTTATCAATTTTTTCTCTGCTCAGACCGCTCATTTTCATTGAAACGGGCGCAAGCTTGCCGTCACTTATCACAGTAAACAAAATACGGCTTTTATCCTTTTTCAGTCCTATATCCTTGACGCAAAGAGTCTCTTCCTCAGCTTTTTTAAGTATGCTCAGCATACCGTTTGTCTCAACTATAGCATAGGATACCTGACTTATATCAAAAATATCCTTTTGTCTGAGCTGTTCCATGAGATCTTCGGTCGTTATCCTCAGCTCCGCCATCGCCTTCTGGTCGAGTGTGCCGTCATTTATCACTATGACCGGCTTTCCACAGACAGCTCTTCTTATTCCTGAGCTTTTCAGCATGAGGTATGAGAGGAATATTTCACATACTAAAAGCACCATTATCGGAATAAGACCGCTGAGCATGGATTGTTCCGTATCCTGCATGGGTATGGTTGCAATATTTGACATGAGCAGTGTTATAACAAGCTCGCTTGTCTGCATTTCGCTTATCTGACGTTTGCCCATAAGCCGTACCGCAAAAAGGATTACCGCATATAAAAAACAGGTTCTCAGCACAGATATTATCATGCTTATACACTCCCGGAATAAAAGCGTTCATGCTTATTATTTTACCCGTATATGAATAAATCATTCCCTTATGTACAACATTATTATCAAAGAACAGCTGATTCATAAAAACAAATTAATAATATTTTCACTTCCATTCGTTTGATATCTGTTATTTGTTTTGTGTATTATATTCTGTTTTATTCTGTTTTTCAGAAAGGGGGTTTGGGGGATAACGCTTAGGGAACACTGAAAAAATCACGCCCTACGGCTCAGCACCCGTCTTGCCTGCGGTCTTTTTTGCACAGTCTGACGAAAAATTGCTGACGCATTTCAGGCAATGGATTTAATCAGCGCTTCCTTAGTATAAACAAAGAGTTTCCCTCAATCGGTGTAATGTTCAGTGTCATAAGCGATATAATGAAAATATATAAAAAAAAGGAACAGACGCCTTTTATACAAAGCTTTACGCCTGTTTCGTCAGAGCTTGAGAAAGCACTGTGCAGGATAAGAGATGATTTCAGCAGAAGTGAAGATCTTACTATAAGAAATATAGAGATAAACGGAACAAAGGCTGCTGTTATATCTATAGATAATATGATAGATAAGCAGGTACTTGCAGAGGGAATTCTTAATCCCGTGCTGTCGGCAGATTATGAGAGAAGCAGGAAGGAGCTTTTCTCAGAGATTGAAAGCAGAGTGCTTTGTACTGCCGAAACAGACAGTGTCTATTCCTATGAGGAGCTTGAAAAGCGGATAATGTCGGGGTTTGCCGTGCTTGCGATTGACGGCTGTGACAAGGCATTGTGTGTTGGTATTCAGGGATATGCTTCAAGAGGTGTGTCAGAGCCTGAGGCTGATATCGTACAGAGAGGCTCAAAGGAGGGGTTTGTTGAGTCAGTCAGGGTGAATATGACGCTTATCAGAAGAAGACTGAAAACGCCTGAGCTTTGCTTTGAGAGTATGGTTTTAGGAAAGACGAGCCATACGGAGATAGTTTTATGCTATCTGAATGACACAGTATCCTCAGAAATTCTTGAAACACTGAAAGTACGGCTCAGAAAAATACCGCTTGATACTGTTCTTACGGCAGGCTATCTTGTTCCGTTTATAGAAGATGACGGAGGACATTCGCTGTTTTGCGGAGCAGGTATCTCAGAAAGACCGGATACTGTATGCGGAAAGCTCACAGAGGGAAGAATTGCCGTTCTGGTTGACGGTGTACCGTCAGCGCTTATTGTGCCGTGTATTTTTGCGGAGTATTTTCAGTCCCTTGACGATTATTCAAACAGAGCATATTTTTCTACATTTACAAGAATACTGAAATATTGTGCATTCCTTATCTCAGTTCTGCTGCCCGGACTGTTTGTGTCTCTCGGAACGTTTGACCCCGAAATGTTTCCCACACTTATGCTGAATAAAATTGCTTCGTCAATAGCCGCAACTCCGTTGTCTCTTACTGTGGAAACACTGCTCATTCTGTTCATATATGAAATAATGCGTGAGGCAGGGCTTAGAATGCCAAGACCGCTCGGATATGCCGTGAGCATTGTTGGCGGTCTTGTTGTGGGAGATACTGCAGTGAATGCAGGTCTTATAGGTGCCCCTACTCTTATGGTCGTGGCTGTCAGTGCAATAAGCTCCTATGTTGTTCCCGACCTGTATGCACCATCGGCAGTGCTGAGGTTTATTTTTACTATTGCAGGCGGCCTTCTGGGAATCTGGGGAGTGGCGGTAGTGTTCAGCATAGTCCTTGTTGACCTCTGCGGAAAATCAAGTTTTGCCGTGCCTTATACTTCTCCCATCACACCATTCAGTGCGGTAGCATTCAGAGACGTTGTTGTCCGTGCGGGCTGGAATATACTGTCCAAAAGAAATGAAACGGTGCAGGAGCTTCCCGGAACAGACCTGAAAGGAGATAAAACGTGAATAAGACAGCTACAGTTACGGCAGGGCAGTTCTTTACCCTGCTGTTCGTCAGCAGAGCCTCTCTCACAATGCTTTATTCTTCCTCTGCCTCGGAGATATATGAGCATATAGGATTTCTTCTGCCGCTTATAGTCTTTATACCGATAGGCATTATGCTTAGTCTGCCTGCTGTTGGGTGGTGTGCCTCTGACAGAAAAGTATCACTGTGCAGTTATGCCGCTGAAAATCTCGGTGCTTTTGGCAAGGCTGTAACATTGATGTACGGCGGTTATTTTGTTATATCCTGTTTTTATTCGCTTTTGGCATTCAAGGACTTTCTCAGTGAGGCATTTCCTGCAGGTGCAGAGCGCATTCTGCTTATCGCACTTCTTCTATGCGGCTGTATATTCGCCGCTGTTAGGGGAATAGAGGCAGTATCAAGAATGTCTCTGCCCGTTTTGCTGCTTATTCTTCTTTCGCTTGTGCTGATGTTTGCATTTTTATTTCAGGGCTATAATGCCGGAACTATGTCATCAGGAAATGTTTTTTCAACTGCTTCTGTTTCCAAGGGGATTGTCTTTCTTATATCAAGAATGAACTGTATAGCCCTGCTGAATGTGCTGTCACCTCATGTTAATGGCAATATTAAAAGGGGAACAATAATATTATTCATAGCCTACAGTATTATAGTCTGTGCAGCGGTTATTCTTTTTTCGGGCAGTGCAGGCGATTATCTTTCGGGGCAGCATTTTCAGAGCTTAAAGGCTATAGACGGGTCGGGAGTTCTTCAAAGGCTTACTCCTTTGTTCATACTTGTTGCAGTGTGCAGCTTTTTCTGCAATACAGCTCTGTATTTAATTGCTGCATCAAACAGCATAAGGCTTGTATATAAAAAGCTGTCAATTAAAAAAGCCGCTGTTGTTTTGGCAATTGCTGCTTTCGCAGTCACCGTTTTTATTCCTGATAATGCAATAAAAGCCATACTCGGCAGCAGCTATTTATTTGCTGCATTGGCGGTTGTATTTGTGTTTGTCCTTCCGGTTTCTCTGTATCTGTACAGAGCATACAGAACAAGAAAAAGCCGTGTGAAATCAGCAGACAGAAGGAGAAAAAAAGCAAGACTGTTTTCTTTGTTTCTTTTAATTATACCTTGCCTGTCCGTTCTCAGCGGCTGCAGCAGCCTGCAGCTGAATCAGAGACTGATAGTTCAGGGTTTAGGGGTAGATAAAACAGGAAATTCATATAAGCTTACGGTAATAATGCTTGATACGAAAGACCCTGAGCAGGAGAATAAATCATCTGTTATATACTCACAGGGGGAGACTGTAGAGCAGGCACTCAGACAGCTTGAAGAACAGAGAGGAAAAAGACTTCTTATGAGTCATTGTCTGTTTATAATGATGAACAAACAAGCGGCTTCACAGAAAAATAATGAAGTGAGTCTGCTCACTGATGAATATAACGTCAACAAAACTGCAGAGCTTATGGTATCATCTGAAAGTGCGGAGAAAACACTGACATCGGCTGTCAGTGAGCTTGGCTACAGCACTGAGGAAATAGCTTCAATGACGGACAGCAAAGCAGTCTGGCAGAATGTCAAGAGCTGCACATTGTTTGATTATATATCAGCACTGAACAGAAACGACGAAAAGCTTTTTCTGCCGTATATCACAATAAATAATTCAACCCGTTCATTGAACGCTTCTCAGACAGTTATCAGCCTTGATCAGGGAACCGCTGATTAAATTCGGCAGTTCCTTAGTACAGTCATCAGCCACAGTATTGAAATAAGCCGTGCTTTATCCTAACTCGGCAAGAAGACTCCGACCTCTGTAGGTCGGAGATGAATTGCCGTCAGCCCTTACGGGCTGAAAATGCTTGACAT
>CACXGH010000110.1 GCA_902767175.1 uncultured Ruminococcus sp. | reverse complement strand
TAATAACCTGTGAACAAAATATTAAAAGTTTTGATCAAACTTTTTCAAAAGTTTGCGGTTTCCAAAGGCAGAGCCTTTGGTAGGAGGTTCGGAGGACGAAGTCCTCTGACTTTTTATTGCTCCCTGTCATGATTTCGCAAGAAATCATGACAATAATATTCATATAACACTTTTTGTTCATCATTTGTTTACTCATTCAAAAAACCCCCGGATTTCTGTGATGAAAATATTGACAAAATGGTGTCGGATAATGTAAAATAGGTTTGTATTTTTTTATTTTCGGGAGGGACGGAATATGTTGAAAAAACCGTTTATAACAAAGGAAAAAGCAGAGGAAATTATCAGGGTAATACCTACTCCGTTTCATATTTATGACGAAAAGGGTATAAGAGAAAACGCAAGAAGGCTGAAAGAAGCTTTTGCATGGAATAAGGGCTTTAAGGAATATTTTGCCGTAAAAGCTACCCCGACTCCCGCTATACTGAAAATACTCAGGGAAGAGGGCTGCGGTACGGACTGCTCATCTTATGCGGAGCTGCTCATGAGTCAGAAATGCGGCTTCAAAAACCCTGAAATAATGTTCTCCTCAAACGATACACCTGAGGAGGAGTTCCGTTTTGCAAATGAGATCGGCGCAATTATCAACCTTGACGATATAACACATATTGATATGCTGCAGAAGGTCTGCGGAATTCCCGAGACGATCTGCTGCAGATATAATCCCGGCGGTACATTTTCCGTATCTACCGATATAATGGATAATCCGGGAGATGCAAAGTACGGCATGACAAGATCTCAGATAAGAGAGGCTTTCCTCCGTCTGAAAGAGCTTGGTGCAAAGAACTTCGGTATCCATTCATTCCTTGCAAGCAATACCGTATCAAATGAGTATTACCCGAAGCTCGCAAGAATTCTTTTCCGGCTTGCAAAGGAGCTTAAAGAGGAAACAGGTGTAAATATTACCTTTATCAACCTTTCGGGCGGTATCGGAATCCCTTATACACCCGATAAAGAGCCGAACGATATTATGGTAATAGGACAGGGTGTCAAAAAGGCTTTTGAGGAGATTCTTGTTCCTGCGGGAATGGGCGATGTCAGCATATTTACAGAGCTTGGAAGATTTATGCTCGCTCCCTACGGTCATCTTGTTACAAGGGCTATTCATGAAAAGCACATTCATAAGGAGTATATCGGTGTGGATGCCTGTGCGGCTAACCTTATGCGTCCTGCAATGTACGGAGCATACCATCATATTACCGTACTCGGCAAGGAAAACGCTCCCTGTGACCATGTTTACGATGTAACAGGCTCACTGTGCGAAAATAACGACAAATTTGCAATAGACCGCAGTCTGCCTGAGATAGACATGGGCGACATACTTGTTATACATGACACAGGTGCTCACGGCTTTGCAATGGGATATAACTATAACGGCAGACTCCGTTCCGCCGAGATACTTCTCCGTGAGGACGGCTCATTCACAGAGATCCGCCGTGCCGAGACAGTAGATGATTATTTTGCGACACTCGAGGGCTTCTGGGATATTATCTGATACTGCTATTAAAAGCAGTCCTTGTCTGCTTTTAATGGGAGTGATAATATCAGACCTTCAGAATTCATTAGGGACAGTCCGTGATTTGTTCGGACTGTCCTTTATTATTCCCGCAAAATGAATGGGAATACATAAGAGCAAGAGTGATTGACTGCCGCAGAGACGATAACGAGAATCCGTAAAATGCCAATATATTACAAAAATTTTATAATTATTACACAAAATTGTAGTTGATTATAAAATATAAATGCGTTATAATAAACATACAATAAATACCGTTATTAACGGAAAATCGAGGGGGTAAAATTATGCAGTTACTCAAAAAATGCTTGGCTGAATGTATCGGTACATTTGTTCTGGTGCTTTTCGGCTGCGGTACGGCAGTGGCTCTCGGCTGCAGCGTTGCAAAGGCTGACGGAGCTTACTTCATGACAGCTCTTGCCTTCGGTCTTGTTATTGTTGCAATGGCTTATTCAATAGGCAATATATCCGGCTGCCATATCAATCCTGCGGTATCTGTCGCAATGTTCGTAAGCGGAAAAATGAAGGGCAGGGAGTTCTGCGCTTATGTGGCTTCACAGTTTATCGGAGCTATTCTCGGCGGTGCCATGCTTTTAGCATTCTTCCCGAAGGAGTCCGGTCTCGGAACAAACGGTCTTTATAACGACAATATATGGTCTACCATGCTTATAGAGATAATTCTTACCTTTGTATTTGTAATAGCTATTCTCGGCGTTACATCAAAGGTACAGAACGGTGCTGCTGCAGGTGTGGTTATCGGTCTTACACTGACGCTTGTTCATATTTTCGGCATACACTTCACAGGTACGTCCGTAAACCCTGCAAGAAGCTTCGGGCCTGCTGTATTTGCAGGCGGTGCTGCTTTTGCCAATGTATGGGTGTTTATCGTCGCTCCACTTATCGGCGGAGTATTGGCGGCTCTTGTTTATAAGTTCCTTGCTGCCGGCACTGCGGCAGAGGAAGAGGCTCCTGCGGCTGCTGCACCCGTTAAGGCTGCTGCCGCTAAGTCTTCAAAGCCTTCAGGCGCTAAAAAGAAGAAGAGATGATCCTTTGATCATCCGTACACCGAAGTCGTTCCTGCGGTCGGCTTCGGTGTTTTTTGTTTAATGGGCGATAAAGCGGATAATAAGGAATGGTAAAAATACTGTAACAATAATGACAAATAATGCATAAGAGAGCAAATGGTATTTCCTGATATTGACAATGAAAGTAATTGTTATTATAATTAATCTGTATAATTGTTTGTAGAAAATCATATAATATTGCCTTTATGTACAGAAAGGCGGTAAGTCACAATAATAAATACAGAAAAAACAGAGAATTATTTTTTCGTCTGACGGAACGGTATTCTTCTGTTTGAATGCGGCAAATAATATAACAAGCGTCGATGTCCCCCGCCTCTAAAGGCGGCGGGTGCCATACGTCCGTCGGTGGCGGGTTAAAATCCCCCACCGAC
>CACXGH010000109.1 GCA_902767175.1 uncultured Ruminococcus sp. | reverse complement strand
GTCGGTGGGGGATTTTAACCCGCCACCGACGGACGTATGGCACCCGCCGCCTTTAGAGGCGGGGGACATCGACGCTTGTTATATTTTTTATTTTAAGTGTGGCATTTTGTTAAAATATCGTGTATAATGTAAATATATCAGTAAAGGCTGAGAGAAAGAGAAGTAACGAAGGTAATGCATTCAGAGAGATATCCGTTTGGTGTGAGGATATTATGCGGTCGTTCGTGAAATGCACTTTGGAGCTTGCAGGCAGAAGGCAATGCTGAGTAGGTCTGCACGGAAGCCGCCGTTATAGGCTTTGAGGACAGCATATTGCTGTTGAATACGGGTGGAACCGTGCGGAGTGATCTGCGCCCCTTTGTACTGTTATGGTACAAAGGGGCTTTTTTGGATAATGTCCTTAGATGGGGTGGTAATAATGTCGAAAAAGAAATTCGATGAGATAGCGTCTATAATGGAGCGTGACCCTGCGGCAAGAAGCAGGGCAGAGGTAAGATTTCTCTATTCCGGCTATAAGGCTGTAAAGGCATATCGGAGGGCAAATTGGTTTTACAGACATAATATGAAGTTCATAGCACGCTTTATTTCTCAGAGAGCAAGGCATAAGACGGGGATTGAGATACATCCCGGGGCAAAAATAGGCAGGGGATTGTTTATAGATCACGGCATGGGCGTCGTGATCGGCGAAACCACAGAGATAGGCGATAACTGTACAATATATCAGAATGTCACTCTCGGAGGAACGGGCAAGGATCACGGAAAAAGACATCCTACACTCGGCAATAACGTTCTTGTAGGTTCAGGCGCCAAGGTGCTGGGACCGTTTAAGGTAGGAGATAACGCCCGTATCGCCGCAGGTGCCGTAGTGCTGACGGAGGTTCCCGAAAACGCAACCGCAGTGGGTGTTCCTGCAAGGATAGTCCGTGTTAACGGAGTAAAGCCGTCTGCCTGCAGTGAACTTGACCAGATCCATGTTACCGACCCTGTAGCACAGAAAATCGCACAGCTTGAACGTGAGCTTGGGCAGCTTAAAACTGCTCTTCAAAATATAACAGATAATAAAGAGGGATGAATTATGAAGATCTATAATACTATGACAAGAAAAAAGGAAGAACTTAAAACCATCAATGAGGGTGAGGTAAGGATATATGCCTGCGGACCTACGGTATATAACTTTATCCATATCGGAAATGCCCGCCCTATATGTGTATTTGACACTCTGAGAAGATATCTTGAATACCGTGGCTACAAAGTAAAATTCGTTCAGAACTTTACGGATATTGACGACAAGATAATCAAGAGAGCCAATGAGGAAGAAAGCGATTATCTTACCGTTTCCGAAAAATATATAGCCGAATATAAAAAAGATGCTGAAGGTCTTAACGTAAGAGAGGCTACTGTACACCCCCGTGCTACGGAGAATATTGATCAGATCATTGATATGGTAAAAACTCTTGAGGACAAGGGATATGCTTATTCTACAGAATACGGAGACGTATATTTCCGTACGAACCGCTTCAAGGAATACGGCAAGCTTTCTCATCAGCCGCTTGAGGAGCTTGAAGCAGGCGCGCGTATACAGATAGGCGATACAAAAGAGGATCCTATGGATTTCGCACTCTGGAAGGGAGCAAAGCCCGGTGAGCCGTATTGGGAGTCACCATGGGGACAGGGCAGACCCGGCTGGCATATTGAATGCTCGGCTATGGCAAGACGCTATCTTGGAGAGACTATCGACATTCACTGCGGCGGACAGGATCTTATATTCCCTCATCATGAAAATGAGGTTGCACAGAGTGAGTGCTGCAATAATGTCCCCTTTGCGCATTATTGGATGCATAACGGTTATATCAATGTTGACAACCGCAAGATGTCAAAATCGCTAAATAACTTCTTTACCGTCCGTGAGGTCGCTGAAAAATACGGATATGAGCCTGTACGTTATCTCATGCTTTCTTCACAGTACCGCAGCCCGATAAACTATTCCGTCGAAATAATCGAACAGTGTAAGGCAGCCCTTGACAGGCTTTATAACTGCCGTGAGGATCTTGCCTTCCTTACTGCCAATTCAACGGGTGAGCTTCGTGAGGGTGAAGATAAGGTAAAGGAGCTGCTTCTTACTCACAGGAATGACTTTATTGCAGCAATGGACGATGATCTCAATACAGCAGACGCTATTTCTGCGCTTTTTGAGCTTGCAAGAGATATTAATTCCAATGTAAATGCACAGACAAAACCCTCAAAGGAACTTTGTGATTTTGCACTTTCACTTTATACAGAGCTTGCTGACGTTCTCGGACTTCTCTACACAGAGAAAGACGGTGTAGATGATGAGATACAGCAGCTTATAGACGAGCGCACACAGGCAAGAAAGAACAAGAATTGGGCAGAGGCTGACAGAATTCGTGACGAACTGAAGGCGAGGGGTATTACAATAAAGGATACACCTCAGGGAACTATCGTTGTTACAGAGTAAAGGGCAGGATATGAAAGAAAATATTTTTTCGGTGCTTGCAGAAAAAGCCTGTAAAGCGAGAGAAAACAGCTATGCACCATATTCTCATTTCAGGGTAGGAGCGGCACTTCTTGCAAAAAGCGGAGTTATTTATACAGCCGTAAATATGGAGAATTCTTCGTTTCCTGCCGGAGTATGTGCAGAAACAGCAGCATTTGCAAAGGCTGTTTCTGAGGGGGAGAGGGAGTTTACTGCTATTGCGGTTGCAGGAGGCAGTGCAGGCGAAGAATGTTTTCCGTGCGGTATCTGCCGTCAGACAATGGCTGAGCATTGTACAGGCGATTTTACTGTTATTATAGTAAAGTCGCCCGATGATTACAGGACAATTAAGCTGAGTGAGCTTCTTCCGTTCAGTTTCAGGCTGTAATTACAGCGGAGCGCACGCAAGGAAATTTTCTTCGGGCGCCTCCGCTGTCGGTTTACGGCGGCGTTCGCATTGGAAAAAATTTTGGAGGTCGTTATGATAAGCTTTCCCGATGAATTCATAGCCGAGCTTAAAGGCATATTCGGCGATGATATAACAGAATACCTGAACAGAGCAGACGATGAGCCTTTTAAGGGGATATCCGTAAACAGACTGAAAACCGACCCGGAAAGGCTTATACCGCTTTTGCCTTTTGAGGTCAGAAAAAGCCCGTTCTATAAGGACGGCTATTACTACAGTGACGATATTCAGAGCATAGGCAGGCACCCTCTGCATCATGCAGGCGCTTTTTATGTTCAGGAGCCTTCTGCATCATCGGCAGTAAGCCTGCTTGATATACATAAGGGAGATACCGTACTTGACCTTTGTGCCGCTCCCGGCGGAAAAAGCTCTCAGATAGCCTCCTGTCTCGGAGGAACAGGACTTATCTGGTCTAACGAGGTCGTTAAAAACCGTGCGCAGATACTTCTGTCCAATTATGAAAGAATGGGAATTTCAAAGGGTGTTGTATCATCGTGTTATCCTGAGGTGCTATGTGACAGGCTTGAGGGATTTTTCGACAAGGTGCTGGCAGATGCTCCGTGTTCTGGAGAGGGTATGTTCAGGAAAAATCCCGATGCTATAGCGGAATGGAGCCGTGAGCACGTCAGGTCTTGTGCCGAAAGACAGCTCTCGATACTTGATTCTGCCTGCAAAGCCGTAAAAGAGGGCGGTGTGCTTGTTTATTCGACCTGCACATTTTCCTATGAGGAAAATGAGGGTGTAATAAAGGAATTCTTAAGACGTCACCAGGATTTTGAAGGCTGTGAGCTGACAGAACATACAGGACGGCAGACAGAGCTTTCCTGTGCCGTAAGAATTACCCCCATTGAGGGCGGTGAAGGACATTTTGCCGCAAAGCTCAGACGGAAGGGAGAATGCACCCGTTCGGTGAAGCCGGCTTTAAGGTCAAAACCTGACAACAGGGTAAGTGATGTAAGAAAAATGCTGTCAGAAATTTTTATAAAGCTTCCGGACGGTGAACTCAGCATTATTAATGATAAGGTGTTTATTATTCCTGAGCTTATGCCGGATATAAAAAATGCCGGAGTGATAAGGGCAGGCATTTATGCAGGCGAACTGAAGAAAGGACGCTTTGAGCCTGCTCATGCGCTTTTTATGGCATCACACCCGTCAGAGCTGAGACAGGTTCTTGATATGAAAGCGGACGATGAACGGGTAAAGGCTTTCCTGCAGGGTCATGAGCTGGAATGCAGTCTGCCCTCCGGATATACTGCCGCAGCAGTAGAGGGAATCATCACAGGCTTCGGTAAATGCTCCGGCGGAAGGCTTAAGAATAAATATCCCAAGGGATTAAGACTTATATAAGACAAAAACAGACATATTCCCGTATTGAGAATATGTCTGTTATTATTATCGGTCAATCATGGCTTTGTGATTTTTGAGCAGGCAATTGCAAGAGAGCCGGGACCTATATGACAGCCTATGCTGAGGGAAAGAGGCTCTGCACGGAGTTTGAACTTGGGGAAGGAAGCTTCAATTTCCTTTTTCCAGCGGTCTACTTCATCATCGGGCATATCGGAATATGAATATAAAAGAGCCATTTCACCGTTGTCAACATATTCCTTGAATCTGCCCTCAAAATCGTCATGCATAGCTTCAAGCATTCTGAGCTTTGCAGCCTTCATTCCTCTGCATTTTGCATAGGCATCAAGCTTTTCGCCCTGTATCTGCAGTACAGGCTTGAGGTTCATGACGTTTGCTATGAGAGCACCTGCGGTTGTTATTCTGCCGCCCTTTTTCAGATAGCTGAGGTTATTTACGGTTATATATATGCTTGAGATGAGCTTATCCTCTTCAAGTTTTTTCTTTATTTTCCTGCCGGACATTCCGCTTTTTGCCATTACAGCGGCATCTGCAACGGACTGATACTGTGTTACGGAGATACGCTGGTTATTGACTACATGAACTCTGCCGCCGAAGTCCTTTGCTATCATAGAAGCGGTTGTGCATGAGCTGCTGAGTCCCGATGACATGGGAATATACACAAGCTCGTCATATTCCTTGAGTATTTTGAGCCAGAATTCCGAAAGCTCATTCGGGGAGGGCTGTGAAGTAGAAACAGTTGTCTTGGATTCCGAAATAAGCTTATAGAAATCCTTCTGAGAAATATCTACTTCCTCGTGATACTGTTTATCATTTATGTAGAAGGTCATAGGCAAAACATAAACACCGAGTTTCTTCGCTCTTGATTGGGTAATACCGCTGTTGCTGTCAGTAGCTATTGCTGTTCTTGACATTTTTGCTCCTCCTTTATTGTTTTTCCTGCCGTTATCAGGAACCGCTGAATAAATCAAGCCTTACGGCTCAGCGCTTCCTTAAGTATATAATAATTGAAGTAAAATATCAATCGCTATTTGAATAATTATCGTTTTAGACAATACGGAGTGTTTTATCTCATTTCTTTTGTCTTATTTTTCGTTATATGTTTAAAGAACAATAAATTGATTATTGAAGTATTTTCACTTGACAATCAATGAATAAAAATGTAAAATAATATAGTATCGTATCTTAGTATGCGGTGTATTTATATGTCTTCGTAGCTCAGCTGGATAGAGCGTTCGCCTCCTAAGCGAAAGGCCGTGGGTTCGAATCCCGCCGAGGACGGAAACGCCCCCTCACTTCGCTCGGGGGCTCAAATAATAAAGAATAGAGAATAAATAATAAAGAATAAAGATGTGCCGAGGGGCGTTTCTGTATTATTATTTATTCTT
>CACXGH010000108.1 GCA_902767175.1 uncultured Ruminococcus sp. | reverse complement strand
GGGATTTTGGTGCAAGATAACGGGAAAAGATCAAGCAGATGTGGCGCTAAGCCGCAAGGCGTTCTTTGTGCGGTGTTGCCTTAATTCTATATAATAGCAATTGATGACATTGAATGTCAGGGCAGAAAGTCAGAGCAATTGTAACGAGCATTGCGGAAAATCGTGAGCGGAGACACGCCGCACATGGAATTGTATTTGTCTTGACAAACTTATAAAATATGATACAATTGTGTTGCATAAAATATAATTTTAGGGAAGCGCTGGTTAAATTCAGTGCCTGTATTGCGTCAGCATTTTTTCGTCAGGTTGTGCAGATAGACCGCAGGAAATCTGTAGGTTGTCACGGAATTTTTTGTAAGATGGCGGAAAAGGGCAAGCAAGACAGATGCTGAGCCGTAAGGCGTGATTTATTCAGCGATTCTTTAGTAAACGGGGAATCAATATGACAGAACAAGAAGAAAATGCTCTGAAATTAGATAATCAGCTATGTTTTCCGCTCTATGCAGCGGCGAGAAAGGTTGTCGGACTCTATACACCGTACCTGAAACCTCTTGGAATTACATATACGCAGTATCTTGTGTTTATGGTACTGTGGGAAAATGACGGAATATCAGTTAATGAGCTTGGAAAGCGGCTTTTCCTTGACAATGGAACGCTTACTCCTTTGCTCAAGAAAATGCAGGCGGACGGTTTTCTGACCCGTACACGCAGTACTCATGACGAAAGAGTAGTTATTATTACACTTACTGAAAAGGGTAAGGAAATGAAGGAAAAGTGCGCAGATGTTCCTTTTTCTGTCGGAGGCTGTATACGGCTTGAAAGGGAACAGGCTGAACAGCTTTATATAACGCTCTATAAAATAATAAACACTATTTAAGGAGAAACAGATGGTAAATAAAGTTTCACGTTCGGCTGCTGTTTTTGCACTTATGGTACTGATGATGTTTTCCGGCTGTGAGGAAAAAAAGGACATGACGGAGCATAAAAAAGATGTTTTTGCCATGGATACATATATGATGCTAAAGGTATACGGCGAAAACGGAGATAAGGTGCTGATGCGGGCTGAAAAGGAGATAAAAGAACTCGAGGGTCTGTTCAGTGTAACCGATGAAAAGAGTGATATCAGCAGAATAAATAAAGATGGGACAGCACAGACAGCTGAGGATACAAGCAATCTTATCAGAAAGTCGCTCGAATATTCTGAGCTTACAGAGGGTGCACTTGATATAACAGTCTATCCCGTTCTGAGGGAATGGGGCTTTACAACGGGACAGTATCATATCCCCGATGACAGCACTGTAAAAGAACTGCTTAAAAAGGTCAGCTATAAAAACATAACAGTAAATGACGGTACAGTTACACTTGCAAAAAACGCTGAAATAGACCTCGGCTCTGTTGCAAAGGGATATACAAGCGACAGACTGTGTGAGCTATTCAGAAATGAAGGGATAACATCGGCTCTTGTAAATCTTGGGGGAAACGTTCAGGCAGTCGGAAAAAAGCCTGACGGGAGTATGTGGAGAGTAGGAGTTGAAGACCCGAAGGACAACAGCAATATCGTATGTACCCTTGAAATAGAGGATAAGGCAGTTATAACCTCGGGAAACTACGAACGATTTTTCACAGGCGATGACGGAAGAAATTATTGGCATATAATAGATCCAAAAACAGGCAGACCTGCCGATAACGGGCTTATATCCGTGACGATAACAGGGGACAGCGGCACTCAGTGCGATGCATTGTCAACTGCATTGTTTGTAATGGGAACAGAAAAGGCTATGAAATTTCTTTCTGAACATACGGAAATAGATGCAGTCCTGATAGATAACGATATGAAGGTGTATATAACAGAGGGCATTGAAAGGGTTACGGAGTTTTCAGAGGACTATGAGCATACCGTGATAAAAAGGCAGGAGACAGCATGAAAGATAAGCTTAAAAAGATGGCAGCTCCGATATGTATTGTGTTTGTAGTTCTGGGCTGTATTATATGGATAATCATACAAAACAGCTGCAGCAGGCAGGGAAATATTGCTGAGGTGAGGGTGTCTGACAGGACAGTACTGCGGCTCAGTCTGGACAAGGATATAACAAGAGAGATAGACGGTCAGAACGGGATAAAGCTGACGGTGGTTGTGAGCAGCGGCAGCGTGTATGTAGAACATTCGGGCTGTCCCGATAAAATATGCGTAAATAAGGGAAGAATATCCGCCGTTGGTGATACAATAGTGTGTCTGCCAGCAAGAACAGTTGTTGAAGTGATTGAGTCCTGAATAATAAAGAAACACGGAATTATTTACGGCATACTCTCCGTTATATGATTCTTATGATATATTTGGTACAGTATATGCGGCAATGGTTTTGATGATTGTCCTGAATGATAAGATGTGAAGAGGAGTTGTAAAGCTGATCTGTAATTTTGTATAACAAACGTCGATGTCCCCCGAGTCTCGCCTGCCGGCTCGGTCGGTGCTTCTGCCTTCGGCAGAGGTGTCCGGTGGCGGGTTAAAATCCCCCACCGACGTCCGCAGGAGCTAAAGCTCCCCAACGTCTGTTGACTGCGTCGCTCGCTCCAATCAAGCAAGCTTGTTGGAGCTTAGCTGGCTCCTTGTTTAATGATTGACAAAAATATTAATTTGATGTAAAATATTTTTATGTATTGTAAAATTATATACGAAAGGAATTACTATTATGATAACATTTGAAGCAAAGATAAGAGAACAGACGGTAAGACTGTATTCTGAACTGCCGCTCAAGAATGCTGCCGGAGCATTATTTAAGATACTTGCTCAGATAAGCCAGAAAACGAATATTTTCAATAATAAGTTCGTTCTCTGCTTCGGCTGGGCATTCTTCTATCTTGTTGAGAGAAAAGATGATAAGGGCGAGAAGTTCTGGGTTCTGCAGACTACCGACTATACAAAAGACCCTTCAAAGGACAGAACTGACGACCTCACCACTTCTCTTGTTATTCAGAATATGCAGGTCGAGGCTGTTCAGGTTGCCAAGACGGTTCCCGAGGGCTGTACCTACAGAGATACTGTTCTTGTACTCAAGGAGGCTATCAACGCTGACGGTGTATACATGAACAGAAACGAGGCTTCTAAGGACGGTGACTCAGGCTGGTATTTCGGTCTGCTTGATGATCCGAATGAGGATAATCATACCTCTGACGACTATGAGAAAATGCCTTCTTATAAGCTCATGGGCTTCCTGCCTGAAGCTATGAGAGTTCTGCAGCTCCCTGTCGGTACAGTAGCTGTTTTCCAGGATAAGAAACTTACCGCTCTTGTTGATAAGGACGATAAGGCTATGAAGTTCACTACAGAGGAAGAAAGAAGAAGGCTCGGTGCAAAACAGCGTGAGCAGTTTGAGGCTGAGGTAAGAGAAGCAAGAGAAAGAGCGCTTGCTCAGCAGGCTGCAGACAGCACAAAGGGACTTCAGGAAGAGAAAAAGACCGAAGAGGAATGAGTGAAGCAAAGGCAATGTTCAGGCTTATAAAACAAAACGGCAGAGCAAGACGGGGAGAGCTTACAACACCGCACGGAACAGTAATGACACCGGCATTTATGAATGTAGCGACCTGCGGTGCAATCAAAGGCGCTGTTTCTGCTCTTGACTTGCAGGAACTGCGTTGTCAGGTGCAGCTTTGCAATACATATCATCTTCATCTTCGTCCCGGAAATGAAAATGTCAGAAAACTTGGCGGTCTGCATAAGTTCACAAGATGGCAGGGACCAATCCTCACCGACAGCGGCGGATTTCAGGTTTTCTCGCTTGCTAAGCTCAGAAATATAAAGGAAGAGGGAGTTACCTTTGCCTCACATATTGACGGACACAGAATTTTTATGGGGCCTGAGGAAAGCATGACTATCCAATCCGACCTCGGCTCGGATATTGCAATGGCTTTTGATGAATGTATAGAAAACCCTGCCGAATATTCCTACACAAAGCGTTCATGCGACAGAACTCTGCGCTGGCTTTATCGCTGTAAAGACAAGCTTACGGAATTGAATTCACTTGAAAGTACGGTAAACAGACAGCAGATGCTGTTCGGTATAAATCAGGGAGCTACCTATGACGATCTGAGAATCGACCACATGAAGAGCATAAGGGAGCTTGACCTTGACGGCTATGCCATAGGCGGACTTGCAGTTGGTGAAACAGCAGAGGAAATGTACCATATAATTGATGTGGTAGAAGAGTATATGCCGAAGGAAAAGCCGAGATATCTTATGGGTGTGGGAACACCCGTGAATATAATTGAGGCTGTAAGCCGAGGGGTTGATATGTTCGACTGTGTTATGCCGACAAGAAACGCAAGACACGCCAATGTATTTACCTGGAGCGGCAGACGCAACATGATGAACGAGAAATACAGTCTTGACGAAGAACCTATCGACAGCGAATGCGGCTGCCCGGTATGCCGGAATTTCACGAGGGCATACATAAGGCATTTGTTCAAGAGCGGCGAAATGCTTGCAATGCGGCTTTGTGTAATGCATAATGTTTGGTTTTACAACACGCTGATGATGAAGATAAGAGAGGCTCTTGACAACGATACCTTTGATGATTTTTATCATCGCTGTGTTCCGGTTCTGGACAAAAGAATATGACCAATACAAACGGGTAAGCTGCAGTCTTGCCCGTTTTTCACATTACGAAATTTATTTATGTATGTGATATATAAATAAATACTGCCGGAAGGCTCAAAATATGAATTATTACTCTTGAAACAGGGATAAAAAGCTGATATAATAATACCATTGTTTTACAAATGTATAAACTGAATAAGGAAAGGAAGAAAATAATCATGTTATTAAGTCTGGCAGATAATGCTGCATCTAATGCGGTTTCAGCAGCAAGCACTGCTGCAAATGCTAATCAGCAGGCAAATAACCCTTGGCAGTGGGTAATTACTATCGGTATTTGGGTGGTCGTTATCGCAGCAGCTTATTTCCTGTTTATCCGTCCGCAGAAAAAGAGACAGAAGCAGGAGGAAGAACTGAGAAACAGTATTGAGATCGGTGACGACGTAACTACTATCGGCGGTATTGTCGGAAGAGTTATTGCTGTAAAGGACGATGATGAGACATTTATCATCGAGACAGGCAGCGACAAGACAAGAATGCGCTTTAAAAAATGGGCTATCGCTTCTGTTGATACTCCTGACAAGCAGCCTAAGAAGGAAGCTATAAACGAGGAAAAGACCGACAAGAAGGATAAAAAGGAAAAGAAGGATAAAAAAGAACAAAAAAATGACGAGGAATAATAAACCTTGATCTTCCTGAACGGCAGAACAGTCTGCCGTTCTTTTTTATGAATTAAGGAAGCGCTGAGCCGTAATGTGTGATGTATTCGTTGTTCCTTAATATTCTGATACCGTTTCGATCATCAGGCGATATTTTAAATATGATACTGCTGCGCTGAAAAAGTTCTATTACTTCTTTGCGCTGAATAGAATGCAACATATAATAATTCTGAGCCGGGGTCTTAAGACAGATGCGGCTTTGAACTGTGAACGGAGTTGTAGTGATGAAGGGTGAAAGCAGGGCGGAGATAAAAAGAACTGTCAGAGCGGTAGCAACGGGAACTTTAATAGGCTCAGCAGCAGCTATGTTGATTTTGCTGCTTAGCGTATGGGCTGTTATAAAAATGCAGACCGTACCTTACGGAGCTGTACCTGTAATAACGGCTTCGGCTGCGGCGGCAGGCGGACTTATCGGAGGTTATATCTGCGGAAGGATAGGCAAAAGAATGGGAATGGCTTCGGGGGCAGTGTGCGGTGCCGTAATGACGGGGATTTTCGTAATTATAGGAGCCGCCTGCGGCGGTGCTGTCGGAGGAATGACGCTGTTAAGGCTGCTTCTGACTGTTGTCGGAGGTGCTCTCGGCGGTATTGCAGGGGTAAATAAAAGAAGAAAGAGAAAATAGGCTTAAAATGTTGAATTTATCGGAAAGATGTGTTATTATATAATGGTAATATAAGAAGTTGCGGCACAAAGAAATTTTTTCTGTGCTTATGACTTTTGGGAAAGGGTGAATGTAATGAAGGCAACAAAGCATATCAAAACTCTGAATAATGCTAACCTCAAGGATTCTGCTGCTAAGGGCGGCTGCGGCGAGTGTCAGGCTTCCTGCCAGTCAGCCTGCAAGACCTCTTGTACAGTGGCTAACCAGAAGTGCGAGAAGTAATTATCGGACACAGATGAGATCGTGTAAAGGGCGGATGAGCAGTCCGCCCTTTATCTTGTAAAAAGGAGAATGAAAATGATACATAAGTATCAGCTTAACGGATATAATATCTGTCTTGATGTACACAGCGGAGCAGTTCATGTTCTTGACGACATCGCATACGATGTACTTGACTACTGCAGCGAGGATATGCAGGAGAAGGCACCGGAGAAAATGCTCACTGAGCTTTCTGAAAAATACGACAGAGAAGAACTCGAGGAGACATACGAGGCTTTATATGAGCTTTATACTGCAGGACAGCTTTTCTCAAAGGACGATTATGAGCAGTTTGCAGACCTCATGACAAAAGCTCCGATAAAGTCCATGTGTATAAACGTATCTCATGACTGCAACCTGCGCTGTGAATACTGCTTTGCTGCAAAGGGCGATTTCGGTCAGGGAAGATGTCTGATGTCTCTCGATACCGCTAAGAAGGCTATCGACTTTATTATAGCCAACTCGGGAACAAGACATAATCTTGAGGTGGATTTCTTTGGCGGAGAGCCGCTTATGAACTTTGAAGTCGTTAAGCAGACCGTAGAATATGCAAGAAGCATTGAAAAGCAGCACAATAAGAATTTCCGCTTTACCATTACAACAAACGGACTGCTGCTTGATGATGAGAAGATAGATTTTATTAACCGTGAGATGCACAATGTTGTACTGTCACTTGACGGCAGAAAGGAAGTTAACGACAAACTGCGTGTTACTCCCAACGGAAAGGGCTGCTATGATATAATCGTGCCTAAGTATCAGAAGCTTGTCTCGAAAAGAGGAGACAAGGATTACTATATAAGAGGTACATTTACAACTTTCAGCAAGGATTTTACAGCCGATGTAATGCACATGAAGGAACTTGGTTTTGAACAGCTTTCAATTGAGCCTGTAGTTTCCGACCCGAAGCTTGATTATTCTATTAAAGAAAATGATCTGCCGACAGTATTCAAAGAATATGAGCGCCTTGCAAAGACGTTGATCGAGATGAGAAAGAAGGGGGAGTTCTTTAACTTCTTCCATTTTATGATAGACCTCGACCAGGGACCGTGTGCAATAAAGAGACTCCGTGGCTGCGGCTGCGGAAATGAGTATGTAGCTGTCACTCCTCAGGGCGATATATATCCATGTCATCAGTTTGTCGGTGAAGAACAGTGGAAAATGGGCAATCTGAATGACGGAACATTCAATCAGGATATGAAGCTGCGTTTTGCTAAGGCTAACGTATATTCAAAGTCCAACTGCAGGAACTGCTGGGCTAAGTTCTATTGCAGCGGCGGCTGTAATGCAAACAATTTCCAATACGAGGGCGACATACTCAAGTCCCATAAGGTAGGCTGTGAGCTTGAAAAAAAGCGTCTTGAATGTGCTATTATGATAAAAGCGGCTCTTGCCGACTACAATACTGAGCAAAGCACAGACTGCGACAGCGGGGACTGTTTTGCGGAATGCTGCTGATAATATTTCTGTTTGAAAAGAATATATTTCTATAAACGGAGCTGCTGCCGCTATGAGCAGATGAAATAATAAAAGAAAGACTTCCAAAGTAATTACGGACAATTACATGGAAGTCTTTTTTATCAGAATAGCTGTTTATATGCTTCTGCGAAGCCTGTTGTGTCTAAAGAGAAATCGTACTGCATAAGGCGGCGGTTTTCATTGACTATATGGAAGGATAATTTTTTATTCTCCTTAAAGTAGTTGAGAAGTTCCTGCTGGTCACTGTCGTCCCAAAGAAAAATTCTGTCCCCGTCAGGTGCCATATATCCCGAGTATTCTACCGTATCTTTGTCATCTATCGTTACACTTACACTGTAATCGGTCTGTATACTCAATGTGTTATGTACGAGTGAGTCTCCCTTTTCATAAAGCATGAATGCAATGCCTTCATCGTCTGCGACAATAGTATAGTCAAGGTCTATGTCCTCTATAGTCATAGCAGAGTATTTTCCTGTTCCATCATATTTTATGTATTGTTTATCCATATCCTCATAGTTATCATCAACATAATTGGAAAGCTCCCAATTACTGTCAGTATTTGCTGAAACAACACTATCCTCTGGCGAATTAGCGTTTTCCTCTGACGAAGCTGCGCTTTCATCAGCCGAAGCAGCGGCAGAGCTTTCAGGCTCAGGAATGTTTGAAGATGTTTCTGCAGTTTTATTGCCGCACGAACATAATAATAATGCCGATACAAGAGCTAAAGTCAATGCGCCAAGGTGCTTTTTGTTCATTTTACTCTCTCCAATCATAAATTGAATATAATAAGCATAAAATCTACTGTGTATTTTATATAATTTTACCACTGATGCATATAAAAAGCAAGTGGTGCTTAATCATATAAATAACGATAGATAAATGCGGTTATGAGGAGTGTGGTTGAAGAGATAATATAAACATCAAAGTTGAGAAAAGCAGTTACTTATTTTCTCTCCTATAATAAGTTGTATTATATAGACATAAAATAGTCTATACAGTTTATCTTATTCTATCACGAATATCTATATAATTCAGGTAAAATGAATCGGTATGGTAGTAGGCATTATTGTCTGTATTCAGTTTCAATACCATACCAATTACCGTTGTGAAAATCAGGAGTGTAATTTTCCGGGAAGATTTCGATCTTTGCGGCATCAATAGTGACAGATTCTCCAAAAGAATAGACATTGCAGGTATTATCGTCATTGATTGATAAAATACACAGATTTACGTCAGGTACGATAGGATGATAACTGTCATGTATGGGTGATACCGGCAAAACTAATTCAAGTGTTTTTCCGTATCTAACTGCATCTGCCGGTGTATTTTTTGAAGTAATATATTCTATCACTTCAGGGGTTTCCTCTTCAATCTTAAAAACGTTGTCGGTGTCCTTTATCTTATAATCCTCCGGCAGAAGAGCAACCTGCCTGTAATTAAACCGACGGGTGCGATAGGGACTATAGTATGCAATGAAATCATCGTAATTGTTAACTCCCATGATTTCAATGATATCACCGGAGTGATATTTTTTGTTATTTGTATCATATACTGCTTTTTTAATACTATCAGAATCGTTGCTTCCGGTACTTTCGTCGTATACAATTCTTGCGTAGCGAACGACATTATCCTCGGAATAGGATCCTTTATCATTCACCTCGACAGTCATTTCAGGGAACTTATTTTTTACGCTTTCAAATTCTTCCTTAGTCATTTCCTCTAATTCTTCCTCTGACTCCTGCTGGGATTGATCCTCGACGAAGCTTTCAGATTTGGATCCGGACTGTGATTTTTCGTGAACAGAAGATTCTGTTTTTGATATTTCATCAGTAGATGCTGCTTGTGAGATCGTTTCGGAATTTTCTTCTACAGAGCTTTCGGAAGTGGAAGCCGAAGCGACTGAAGCTGAGCCTGATGTATTTGATGAATTTGCGCAGGCTGTAAGGCTTGCGGCGCAAAGAAGTGCTAATACAGGTAATGAGATTTTTTTATCTCCTTTGTATAATTTTAATTATATAGGTATAAAATAGCCTATACAGTTTATTTTATTCTATCATGAATATCTATATAATGCAAGTAAAATTTAACTGTATAGGTGATTTTTAATGGATTATTATCAGATAGGACAGAATATCCGGCATTACCGGAGAAATCAGGGACTGACACAGGAGCAGCTTGCGGAGATTATAAATATTTCCGTTCCGCACATGAGCCATATTGAAACGGGCAATACAAAGCTCAGTCTGTCTGTGCTGGTTAATCTGTCTGATGCTTTGAAGGTCAGTGTGGACGACCTTCTTTCTGTACGCAGCAGTGTATCTATGGAAGAAAAATACACTGAGGTGATAAAAATTCTGGAAGAATGCGATAGTACCGAATTGAAGATACTTACTGATATTATTCTCGGAGCGAAAAATGCCTTAAAAAAATATAAAGCATGACAAAGCAATATAGATTTAGATATATAAAGCGGTTTTTTAGGAAGGATTTTCCCCGCAAGTTCCCGAAAGTATTTAGCACGGAAATCAAATTTTAAAACTGATAGATGAGAGCGTATAAATTCCTTCTTCTAAAATTTGACTTGTATGTTAATATTCACGGTTTTAGTCAGCGGTTTCAGGAAAGGGGTATGGGGAATAACCCTTTTTCCGCCGGAAAAGGGTTTTCCCCATGTAACTGTCCCGACAAAATTAATTTCCGTGAGTATTTAGGAAAAAAGCTTGACACGAGGGGAAAAGTGTGGTATATTATATCGGTAAAACAAAGTAAAGTTAAGGCTTTCACCTGTAAGGTATCGTCTGTTACGGGTCAATAGTAAGGACTTCTGCTGCGGCAGAAGTGTGTTATGCTGTTGATGCACGGACGGTCGGTGATTGTTCGTGCTTTCTTTATGTTTATCTTTATGTGGAGGTGCTTTAAGATTAGCAAGCAGGAAATTCAGATCAACGAGGAAATTCGTGATAAGGAGATCAGAGTCATTGATACTGAGGGCGGACAGCTCGGAATAATGTCGGCTGCAAAGGCACTTGAGCTTGCAGCAGAAAAGAATCTTGACCTGGTTAAGATCGCACCGCAGGCACAGCCGCCTGTATGTAAGATCATGGATTACGGCAAATACCGCTTTGAACAGGCAAAGCGTGAAAAGGAAGCAAGGAAAAATCAGCATATTGTTGAT
>CACXGH010000107.1 GCA_902767175.1 uncultured Ruminococcus sp. | reverse complement strand
TCCGGTGGACACCTCTGCCGAAGGCAGAAGCACCGACCGAGCCGGCAGGCGAGACTCGGGGGACATCGACGCTTGTTATATAGAAAATAGTATAATTCATACCAAACGGCAATTTGTTAACAAATTATGAACATTTTGGTTTTGCATCTTTGATGTATTGTTATTATGGGAAAATAATGATACAATAGAGATACAGCATTCACATTTATAAGAAACAGAATAAAGGAAACGCTGAGCCATAAGGCATGATTTATTCAGCGGTTCCTAAAGAAAGGGGAGCAGGAATGTCGGAAAACAATACCGCATATGAGCTTGTCATGTTTCTGAAAGATAAGCAGATAAAGGCTTCAACTGCCGAAAGCCTCACGGGAGGACTTGTTTCCGGTCTGATAACCGATATTTCAGGGGCATCGCAGGTGTTTGAATGCGGAGTATGCTCGTATTCAAACAGAGTAAAGCATGAAGTCCTGGAAGTAACGGAACAGACCCTTGAACAGTATACGGAATACAGCCCTGAGTGCGCAAAAGAAATGGCTGAGGGGATAAGAAGACTTTCGGGAGCAGAGCTTGGAATTTCAACAACAGGTATAGCAGGACCTGCAGGCGGAACAGATGAAAAGCCTGTCGGTACAGTATATGTCGGAATAAGTATAAAAAATGACACAAGAGCCTATGAACTGAGACTCGGCAGTGAGCTTTCACGCACACAGATAAGAGAGCTTTCCGCCGCAAAGGCACTTTCTCTCGCTCTTGAAAGGCTGAGAGAGGAATACGGAAACGGTTGAAAACCAACAAATAATATAAATAATCAAATAAAATCTGAGATATTATTGTAAAATTCTGTGCAAAACTATTGATTATGCAAAAATATTATGTTAAAATGTGTAATGAATAATAATGCTTATATAGCATCTGCACGATAGTGCGGAGGGATAATATTTAGGATTGGAGATGATTTTCAAATGGCAAGAAGTGCGGGCATACTTATGCCTATCACCGCACTGCCGTCACCCTATGGTATAGGTACTATGGGTCAGGCGGCGTATGACTTCGTTGACTTCCTGAAGGCATCGGGTCAGCAATATTGGCAGCTGCTGCCTGTAGGTCCTACGAGCTACGGCGACTCTCCGTATCAGTCATTCTCGACTTATGCGGGAAATCCTTATCTTATCGATCTCGATAAGCTTTGTGATGATGATCTGCTCAATAAGGAAGACCTGAGAAAGATCGATTGGGGCTCAAATGAGCAGTATGTGGATTATGAAAAAATCTACAACGAGCGCTTCAAGGTGCTCAGACAGGCTTATGAGAACTTCAAGACGAGAAACCAGCAGGAATATTGGGACTTCATGCGTGATGAAGACCGCTGGCTCACAGACTATGCGCTTTATATGGCAGTTAAAAAGCTGTTTGATGATAAGGCATGGACAGAATGGCCGGATCACCTTATCAAGTACAGAAATCCCGATACAATAAGACATTACCTCAACTACCTCTATGAAGACGTAATGTTCTGGAAATTCGTACAGTTCCTGTTCTTTAAGCAGTGGAGAGAGCTTAAGCAGTATGCAAACGACAACGGTGTCAAGCTCTTTGGCGATATGCCTATCTACGTTGCTATGGACAGTGCAGATACATGGGCAAATCCTGAGGTGTTCTGGCTCGATGACGAGAGAAAACCCGTCTGTGTAGCCGGATGTCCCCCGGATTATTTCTCTGAGACAGGTCAGCTTTGGGGCAATCCGCTCTACGATTGGATCTATCTTGAGGAAACAGGTTTTGATTGGTGGATAAGAAGAGTAGAAGGCGCCGCTAAGATGTTCGATGTTACAAGAATCGACCATTTCAGAGCTTTCGACCAGTTCTATGCAATTCCCTACGGCTCGGAAACAGCCGTAAACGGTGAATGGATAGACGGCCCCAATATGAAGTTCTTCTACAAGATGAGAGAGCGTCTCGGCAATGTTCCGATCATAGCAGAGGATCTCGGACATATGACTCCCGGAGTTAAAAAGCTCCTTAAGGAATCAGGTTATCCCGGCATGAAGATACTCGAATTTGCTTTTGACTCACGCTCAGACAGCGATTATCTGCCTCATAACTATACAAGCAACAGCGTGTGCTATACAGGTACTCATGACAATGATACAATAATGGGCTGGCTCAAGACCATAAAGAAGAAGGACTTTGAGTTTGCCAAGGAGTATTGCGGTCTTAGTAAAGCTGAGGGCTACAATTGGGGCTTTATCCGCACCGCTTATGCAAGCGTCAGCGATTATGCAATAGTTCAGATGCAGGATATCCTCGCTCTCGGAGGAGAGGCAAGAATGAATGAGCCTTCAACTCTCGGAGGCAATTGGACATGGAGAATGAAGGCAGGAGCCGCAACCCCCAAGATCGCTAAAAAGCTTTATAATTTAGCTAAAATATACAGAAGGCTGGAGGATGACAAAAAAATGAAGAAAAATGCCATTATCGACAACCTCGTGCTTACAGCAAAGAACGAGTATTGCAAGGAACTCAACGAGCTGTCTCCCGCAGAGCTTCATGAAGCTCTCGGTAAAGCAATGATGGGCGCTATATCCGAGAAATGGGCAGACAGCAAGAAGAACCATGCAGAGCATCGCCGTGCATATTATCTGTCGGCAGAGTTCCTTATGGGTCGTATGATGTACAACAACCTTTATGCAATGGGTGTACTTGAGCACACGAAGAAGCTCCTTGCTGACAAGGGCGTTGATATCAATGTATTTGAGGAGATAGACGACGCAGCTCTCGGTAACGGCGGTCTCGGCAGACTCGCAGCCTGCTTCCTCGATTCTGCTGCTACACATGATGTTCCTCTTGACGGCTATGGCATTCGCTATAAGTACGGTCTGTTCAAGCAGGAGATACAGGACGGCTTCCAGGTTGAGGTTGCCGACGATTGGCAGCGCTTCG
>CACXGH010000106.1 GCA_902767175.1 uncultured Ruminococcus sp. | reverse complement strand
GGTGTCCGGTGGACACCTCTGCCGAAGGCAGAAGCACCGACCGAGCCGGCAGGCGAGACTCGGGGGACATCGACGCTTGTTATAATGCTTATTCTCAACGCCGTTTTTTCAGAAAGGGTTTCTGCGGCAATTCTCCCCGGCACGACAAAATACAATAAAGCACTTGATTTTATTGAAAGAATATGTTATTATAGATAAGTATTGTTGAACATTAGCTGTTTTTTAGGAGGAACATCAAATATGGGAATTTGGGAAATCGTTGTAGGCTCTGTCGTACTTCTTCTTTCAGTAGTAATGATAATCATTATCATACTGCAGGAAGGTCATGATTCAGGTCTCGGAACAATAACAGGCGGCGCTGATTCATTCATGAAGAGAGGAAAGGCTAAGACAGCCGACGCTCTTTTTGCAAGAATAACCAAGTATTGTGCTGTTATTTTCTTCGTCTTTGTCGTAGTTCTTAATATGCTTTCATATTTCGGCTGGACAGGTAAGCCCAAGACCGAGAGCACCGGTACTTCAATCCAAAGCTCTGAGCAGGCTTCAACCGATGCATCAGCCGATACATCAGACGAGGCTTCAACAGAGGCTTCCGCACAGGCTTCAACAGAGGCTTCAACAGAGGCTTCCGCACAGGCTTCAAGCGAAGCATCAGCAGAGACTTCCGCACAGGCTTCAAGCGAAGCATCAACACAGACCTCTGCTGCTGAAAGCTCACAGGGCTAAGACCTAATACCTGTTAAAACGACAGCATCTTCAATGCAAGCATTGAAGGTGCTTTTTGTTAAAGGAAAAGACTATGGAACTGAAAATAAACCTTCCCGAAAATGTAAAATACCTGATAAACAAGCTCACAAACAGCGGCTATAAAGCTTATGCTGTCGGCGGCTGTATCCGTGACAGTATAATGGGACTTGAACCGAATGATTGGGATATATGCACATCTGCCGAGCCTGATATGATAGTTTCCGTTCTCGGACTGCCTACGATCATCAAAAACGGTCTCAGGCACGGTACAGTGACGGTGCGCTTTAACGGCGAAAGCTATGAAATAACTACCTTCCGCACCGATGGAGTATATTCCGACAACCGCCGTCCGGAAAGCGTGACATTTGTCACCGACGTACGGGAGGACTTATCAAGACGTGACTTCACCGTCAATGCACTTGCATATAACGAAACAGACGGGCTTATTGACTGCTTCGGAGGTCTTGATGATATTAAAAACAGAATGATACGCTGTGTCGGCGACCCTGATAAGAGATTTGCTGAGGACGGTCTCCGCCTTATGAGGGCTGTCCGCTTTGCGTCATGTCTCGGATTTGAAATAGAGGAAAAAACAGCTCAGTCGATACACAATAACCGTGAGCTGCTGAAAAATATATCAGCCGAAAGAATAACAAGCGAGCTTATAAAACTGCTTTGCGGAAGAAATTCCGAAAAAATACTCACAGACTATCCTGACCTTATCGGTGTATTTATTCCGGAAATACTTCCTATGGTCGGTTTTTCGCAGCAAAACCCTCATCATTGCTATGATGTATGGATACACACCGTAAAGGCGGTCTCCTTTATAGAACGAGAACCGCTTTTAAGAATTGCAGCACTCTTTCACGATATTGGCAAGCCAGACTGCTTTACAGCAGACGAACACGGCACAGGTCATTTTCACGGGCACCCGAAGCGCAGTGCCGAACTTGCACGGGACATAATGACAAGGCTCAGACTCGACAATAAGACAATAGACGATTCAGAGGTGCTTATAAAGCTCCACGACCTGAGACCGCCTGCAAAGGATAAGAATGTCCGCAGACTTCTCAGCAAAACAGGCAAAGAGCTTTTCCCGAAGCTTTTATCCCTCAAAAAAGCAGATGCGCTTGCTCAGAGCAGCTATATGAGAGCTGAAAAGCTCAGGTATATAGAACAGCTCAGAAAGGTATATGAAAAAGTCATAAGCTCGGGAGACGCCTATGAACTGAAAATGCTTGATATAAACGGAAAAGACCTTATTTCATCGGGAATGAGACCGGGTAAAGATATGGGATCGGTTTTAAACGAACTGCTCAGCAGAGTAATAGAAGGCGAACTGCCTAACGAAAAACAGACTTTGCTTAAAGCTGCTCAGGAAATAAGAAACAGCCTTTCATGACTCGGCTTTCCTGTTTTATTATTACTTTACTTGAAATTATCATTGGTATTATTTCAAACGGACATTTTACTATAGTATGTAAAGGAAACATCTGAAAACTTCCTGCTCTGCATAAGTTCTGCTCCACAATAGTTCTTCGCATTTTATTCCGCTCTCTCGGAGTGTCACTTACTTACGGCGGTTTTTAGATAATACATAAAGTTTGTTTTTTTAGGAAAGGGGTCCGGGGATAACCCTTTGTTTTCAAACAAAGGGTTTCCCCCGTGGAGAAAAAATATGGAATACAGATTAGAACTCGGTGCATGGGGGAGCGTGTTTGCCGTGCCGACCGAGCTTACGGATAAACACCTTAAGCTTGCAGGAGCCGCACAGCTGAAGGTGATATTATGGTTTCTCCGCCACGCAGGCGAAGCCTTCACAACGGCTGATATATCATCTGCGCTTTCTATGCATGAAGCAGATGTAAGGGACTGTATGCAGTATTGGATAGAAGCAGGTCTTATCGCACACAACGATAATAATATCCTCACTCCGCCAATGCCGGCAGTACAAACCGCCCCCGATACCGAAACAGAGTCAACTGCCGGAACAGAGGAAAAAGCCGCAGAGACCGAAACAATTACAGAAATACAGGCAGAAACACGGCACGAGCCGGAAAAGACTCAGACAAGACTGCCCTCACGGCCAGAAAAACCTGACCAGAAGTATCTCTCCGAGAGAATGACATCAGACCCGGGCATTGCGTTTCTCATGCAGTCGGCAGACGAGATTTTCGGCAGGCTTACCAATATCAGCGATAAGGCAACGCTTCTGATGATACACGAATATGACGGTCTGCCCGTTGAGGTACTGATAATGCTTATGCAGTACGCTCATGACGCCGGCAAGTGCAATATGAGATATATCGAGAAAACCGCTATATCATGGGCAGATGAGGAAATAACCACACTTGAAGCTGCAGAACGCAAAATAAAGGAGCTTTCCGAAAAAAACACTGCTGCCAGACGATATCAGAGAATTATCGGTCTTGACGACCATTCGCCTACCAAAAAGGAGCTTGAATTTGCCGACCTGTGGATAAATAAAAGAAAATATCCCGATGAGCTTATCAGAGAAGCTTACGAGACCTGTATCGACAATAAGGGCAAGTTCATTCAGAAATACACAAATACCATTCTTGAGAATTGGTACAAAACAGGCATAACGTCTGTTTCACAGCTTAAAAATCAGCAGAGCGAAAGAAAAAAGGCAAAGCCTCAGGACAGCTATTCGCCTTCGTACGATATTTCCGAATATGAAAGCACAAGCATACTTGATGAAGAAGGGTGGGACGATGAATGAGCTATACTGCCGAAACCTATGCGGAAGCAGAAGATATACTCGAAAAAAGAAGAATGTTCTCCGAGCAGGAGCTTGAAAAAAGAAGAAGCATACTCTTTGCACGTTCTCCCCGT
>CACXGH010000105.1 GCA_902767175.1 uncultured Ruminococcus sp. | reverse complement strand
TACTTTGTGTATTCCGAGGATTGACAACGAAGTTATGCGGAATTTAACGCCAAAGCTTGTCGTCAGGTCTATTTGATATTAGTATTAATAAAAGCAATAATAAAGAGCATATTTGCCGTCCGTTTACGGATATGGCAAATATGCTCTCTTTGTTTTGGTTAATCATACATAAACGTATACAAACTTGAATACAGGCTTTTTTATCGGGTGTGTGCCCGAGTACAGTTCCTTCGATATGCTGCGTGATATCTGCTCAATAAAGTCACGGTCTGCCTTAGTTACCTTGCGGTCAGAATAGTTAACTTCAAGCATGATATTGATAAGATGTGCCGCTGCTGCGATATCAATGCATTCAAGGGTGCTGCTCAGTACTTCTGCAAACTCAGTCTCCGAGCCGTTATAATCCTTCATAAGCCTCGACCTGTGCAGTGTCCTTATTATTCTGTCAAACAGTCTGCGGCAGCTCATTCTGGACAGATTTTTCAGTATTATCCGGCGTCTTATTAAGAAAAACAGAATAACACCTGCAGCAGCAATTCCGATAAGTACTGTTGTGAATGCTATCATATTTGATGAAGCATTTCTGCCTATACCGAATAATCCGCCGTCTGATGCCTCTGTATAGGTCTCTCCGCGGAATGTCCAGCCGTGACGGGCCATTGAGGCACGCATTGTGCTTTCGGTGTATCCGGGATATTCTGCGTGCATCGTGCCTTCGAGTGTAGGCGTAACTTCAACGGGTACCCAGCCGTAGTCATTAAGAAATATCTCTACCCATGCGTGAGCTGACTTTCCCGTAAGTGTGCAGGTAAACTGTCCGCTGCCGTCTTCGCTCGGGCGGAATTCTGTCGGTCTTGCTACAAAGCCCGTTGCATATCTTGCGGGAATGCCGTACATTCTGTACATCAGCGCTGCAGCCGATGCAAAATGGACACAGTAGCCCTGACCGTTCTCAAACAGGAAATAATCCACAACATCTTTATTATAAGGGGTATTTCCGGGTGTTGTGCTGTAGCTTGCCTTGTTCTGCAGCGTTACGAGTATATATGTCGTGATATCCTCAAGTCTGTCGAGAGGTGTTTCACGGCAGTACTGCAGCAGACGGGCAAAGGTATTGGCTGGATAGGAAGTATATGCCGTATTTATTACGTTGAGATATCTGTTCAGATATGAACGGAATACAGACTCTCCGCTGAGATTGTCAGACGCACCGGCGTTGTTTTCGGTGAGAAAATAGTTGGTATAGCTGTTGTCTGTTCTGCCGGAAGTAGCCCTGAGCTGGCTGTCCTTAGCATAATAGGGAATGAATACACGCTCTGAGGTGCTGCGGTTGAGGGGATTTATATCAAGTCTGTATGCGGTTTCGTTTAAAACATAACCTTCCGATTCATGTATCGGGTCAACCTGAAGATAAGTCGTATCTCCGTAGCTGACAGTTTTGAAATAATCATCGTTAAGTGTGCTGTCGGGTGACAGCATATAGTACATCTCACTTACAGGGTCTGATGTGCCTGTGCTGAGATAATAGAAGGAATAGGGTATTTCATCGGTGTATTGGTTGATAGTCTGATTAACAAGACCGTCCGCTGCCAATTCTCCGTAGCTTATGCTTCCGCTCGGGTAGCGGATATAGTTGAATGCGCTGCTCCAATTGCTGTCGCTGTAATCTCTGCCTGTGTATCCCTTGAGATAGAGCGTTGTGTTCGGAAGTCTGTCCAGAGTCAGTCTGAGCTGTTCACTGCTTGACTGAAACAGGTTTCCGCGGCTGACGTTACCGTCATTAAATCCGTTGCCGAGGGAATCGCCTGTCAGACGGGAGATAGTATCCTTGATAAAATTATCGGTCTCATAAGCCATATAGAACAGTGAGCCTTCCGATGCTCCCTCAACGATAAAAGCAGGGATAAGCGCCGCAAGCACAAGGACAAGCGCAAGTACTGTACTGAGAATATTAACGCTCTTACGCTTAGCCATAGTCATGACATTCTTGCCGCTGTGTTTTTCGGACATATTCACAACGATGAAGCCTGCCTCAAATACTATGAGCATAAGCATATTAATAAGGCTTATGGTATGACCGAACACGGGAACAAGAATAAGCAGTGCAAGTCCTGCGATGAGCATAATGGAATGGTTTCGCATGACGAATTCGAGTGAAAACAGGAAAAACACTCCCATGAGGACAAGCACAAGAATAAGCACCATATCAACAGACATATTCTCAAGGGGAATGTTCCACTTTATCATGTATTTTATCATTACCGTTGTACGGTATACCTGAGGAATAAGTATAATTGCGGAGACTCCCGTTAAAATGGCTGTTGTAATTATAAATGCTTTTCCGTGACGGGTATAGAGATACCAGAACCCCGTAACTACAAAGGACATCACTATCATAATGATTATATAGAACGCAGTCAGAGGAATGCCTATAAGTTCAAGCAGAGTCAGCGCCATTCCTGTCATGCCTATGATATACAGGATAATAAGAATCGGAGAGCCTGATATCATGCGGAGCTTTTGTCTTTCGTTTTTTCTTTCCTTAGCGTTCCGTATTGTACGCGTTGCATTTACCTTGATTTTTTTGATTGTACTCACCTGCCTTACGGTCTGAAAGCATGAGACGATATTTCCCTTATGATATTATCTCTGCTGAAACGGTAAACGGGTCTGCCTGAGAAAAACCATTCAAGCCTTGTATTTATTACCATAGTGCCTGTGGGGTCAGAAGGGAGCAGGGAAGAAAATTCCTCTTCGGTGCAGGCTTTGTCGGCAATATACAAACGGGCAAGCATTTCAGGGATATCATCGGCGGACTTGACCTCGAAAGCAGCAAGCAGCTTTTTCTCCTTATCATACCAATGTATATTGAGAACTACATCTTTTTTCAGCATGGAGCTTACCGCTGCACAGACAAGCTCATAGAAGGCATCAAGCCATTCGGTCTCGTTTGCCTCGGGTGTTGAGGCATTGAGAAAGACATCAATGATATGGTCGTTTTCCTTGCTGAATTCCTTTACCCATACGGAGTCTGTTCTTGCGCTGTAGTTGCGGTGAATATGCCTTGTGAGATCTCCGGGGCGGTATTCTCGTATCTGTCTTATTTCGCTGTGGTCATCACCTATATTCATATTTACGGTATCGGTAAGGGGGAGGTCGTCAAAGCTTCCATAGAGAGGTGTGATAATGTTCATGTGTCTTTCGGGCGGAAAGACGAGTATCTGTCCCTTCTCCCTGAGCTTTTTATCGGAGTACAGCACGGACATGGGGTCATATACTCTGAGCTTTCTGAACTCTATATCAATAACACCGCAGCATGGCGCATTCAGGTAGAATTCTGAAATATTGTCCTTGTTGTCCTTACTGCCGGAAGCACAGCCGAAAAGTTTTTTCTTTATGCACTTTTTATCCGTAGGGTATTTAAGCTCAAGTGTGACCCTGTAGCGGTTGACGGGAAACCGCCCTTTATTGTCTGCGGCTATCGCTATGGGTGTTTCCGTATCCTTGAAGACTATCATACGGTTCCTGTGAAGGGAAACTGAGAGTTTTTTCTTCTGTATTATACTGAGTATCAGCAGTACAATTACCATAATGGCTATGCATACGGCGAGAGCCATAAGATAGGTCTGCCGGAAAATTCCTGCTATATACCATATAATAAAAATTATCAGTAAAGTAGTAATTACCTTCATTTCGCTGTACCAAGATAGGGCTGAGGAACTTTTCTCAGCAGGTCGTTTACGATATCCTGCCTTTTGCTGCCGTTCATTCTTGCGGTCATGCTCAGAGTCATTCTGTGCATAAGGACATAGGGAAGCTGTGTTATTACGTCTGAGGGTATAACATAATGTCTGCCCTGAAGCCATGCGTAAGCCTTAGCGGTCTTTACAAGTGCGATAGTTGCACGGGGACTTGCACCTCTTTCGATAAGTGGATTATCCCTTGTGGCTGTGACGAGCTTTAATATATAATCATAAACTACGTCCTTGACATATATATCGTGTATCTGCTTCTGCATTGTTATGAATTCACCTTTTGTTATAACCGGAGCAACATCATCGGTTCTTGCTCCTGCACCTGCCGTCATAGCTATCTCAAGCTCACTCTTGTAGTCGGGATAGCCGAGAGAAAGGGTTATCATAAAGCGGTCTATCTGAGCTTCGGGAAGGAGCTGGGTCCCTGCCATACCGGAGGGGTTTTGTGTTGCTATAACGATAAACGGAGAGGGAACATCTCTTGTTACACCGTCAACCGAGACTTTACGCTCCTCCATTACCTCAAGCAGAGCCGACTGTGTTTTAGGCGAGGTACGGTTTATTTCATCGGCAAGAAGAATATTGCAGAAGATACTGCCCTCCTGATAGACAAACTTTTCCTGTTCACGGCGGTAGACAGAAAAGCCCGTAAGGTCTGACGGCATTACGTCGGGAGTAAACTGTACTCTCCGGCATTCAAGTCCCATTGCCTTTGAAAAGGCTGTTGCAAGGGTAGTCTTGCCGACGCCGGGTATATCCTCAAGCAGGACGTGACCGTTTGCAAGAAATGCTGTGAGTATTTCTGCGGTTTCGTTTTTCTTGCCGAGAACGACCCTGTTTACTTCATTTAATACATTGTGTGCTTTTTCGGTATAGATATAGTCCATGTTTTCACCTCTGTGTTATATTAATAACAAACGTCGATGTCCCCCGAGTCTCGCCTGCCGGCTCGGTTGGTGCTTCTGCCTTCGGCAGAGGTGTCCACCGGACACCCGCACCCTCTATAGGCGGCGGGGGCCATACGTTCGTCGGTGGCGGGTTATGATCCCCCACCGACGAACGCAGGAGCTAAAGCTCCCCGACGTTTGTTGACTGCATCGCTCGCTCCGATCAAGCAAGCTTGTTGGAGCTTAGCTCCTTGTTTAATACCATAGGTATCAGTCTGTTGTAATATCTCCGAGAGAGAACGGAATGACCTTTTTAAGGTCTGCAAGCGTCATTTCTATCTGAAAGCCTATTCTGCCTCCGCTGAAAAAGATAGTATCAAAGTCGAGAGCGGATATATGAACGGTTGTCGGGAAAAATTTTTTCATTCCGATAGGCGAGCAGCCGCCGTGAATATATCCCGTCAGAGGAAGAAGTTCCTTTGACTTCAGCATGGATACAGACTTTTCGCCTGCAATAGCGGCGGCTTTTTTCAGGTCAAGCTCACGGCAGACAGGTACAAGAAAAACGTAATGCGCTCCGCTCTTTCCCTCGGTTACAAGGGTCTTGAAAACCTGTTCGGGGTTTTCTCCGAGCACCTGAGCTATTTCATTTCCGTTTACTGCGTCTGTGTCTGTATAGTAATGTTCACGATAGCTTATTTTCATGCTGTCAAGCTTTCTCATGGCATTTGTTTTATTGTCCTTGGCCATAGCGTTATCTCCTTTTATTCTTCATCGCAGACAATCCCTTACAAATCAGATGCTTTTTAAATGGGAATTGTATCACTTTAGTAATTCTATCATTATTAGTGTTTTTTTTCAATACAATTATTATCATGGAAAATAATTTTCGGAAGATATACATGAATGATAATGTGAAGTACATACGATTTTAAAGATTTCAAAAATAATTGAAAAAAATATAGATTTTTTGGAAGAAATGTGTTATCATAAAATAGTCCCATTGGGATAATGAATACACTATTGCATTTTATGTCTGAAATTCTGCGCCGAACGGCGTTATCATCAGGGGCTGTCAGAAAAGCAAATGAAGCCTTTCGGACGCTCCCGTTACATAGAAAACAGCAATAAAAGGGAGTTTTTATTATGGTAAAAAGACTTATATTTGTAACATCTCCGCCTGCCTGCGGCAAGACAAGACTTTCCAAGAAGCTTGCTACCGAGCTTAAGCATATCGTATATCTGGACAAGGATACACTTATCCCTCTTTCAAAGCAGATATTTGCCGTTGCAGGAGAGGAATACAACCGCAGTTCCGAATTCTTTGAGAAGGAGATCCGTGACTATGAGTACGAGGTAATTCTTGACCTTGCATTCGAGTCACTGCGTTATGCCGACCTTGTAATGGTCAATGCACCGTTCACAAGGGAGATAAGGGACGATGAATATATCGGTGCACTGAGAGCAAAGCTTGCAGAGGCAGGTGCAAAGCTCACTGTTATATGGGTGGTTACCGACCCTGAGGTATGTCATCAGCGAATGATAGACAGAAATTCGGATCGTGATACATGGAAGCTTGAGCATTGGGACGAGTATCTCTCTACCGTAAACTTCACTATACCTGAGAATCTTCGTGACCCGGATGACGAGCTGTCTCTTATTCTATATCATAACTCCACTGACGAGATGGCAGAGGAGGACTTTGCAAAGATAATGGAGCATTTCAAGGATTACGACTGATCGGAGTATCATGCGTTCTCGTTCGGATTTCCGCCGGCAGAAATAACATCAAATCTTTCCTACTTTTCTCGGCAGATAATCAATATTACGGTATTGTGTTTTATGTTGATTGATCATATAATTGACACATAACGAATTATTCATATAATGATTATCTTAAAGGGAGGAAATAGCTATTTGGATCTGGTTGGTATTACTTGTTATCGGTGTTGTGCTTTTTGCAATATTGGGTTTGCGCAAGGCAAATCACGATTATACTTTAGGCAGCGCACTTTTTAGAAACAGCGATAATAATCTGCAGAAAGGCGAACATATAGATACTGCGGATTATCAGTACTACAACAGCGATGATAAGCTGAAATAAGCCATTGTTTAACAGAACTGTCCGGTGAACGGAAAATGTTGTATGGACGAGGAGTCTTTAGTCAGACAACGACAATTTTTCGCAGGAATACTGTATGACTTTCAAGAAATAATCGGCTGAGTATGACGGAAAAAGAACCGTTCAGAAGGCATTTTGGAGGTTATCGAACAGGTCTGATATGAATACAACTATAACGGCTGTCTGCAAGGTCTGTCCTGCGGCAGCCGCTTTTGTTTTTCGGCGGTGCAGAGCCTGACGGGGGTGTTTTTCGGCGCACACCGGAATATGATATCATACTATTATCAGGTAAAAGTCCGGATATTAAAAATTGCTGCCTTTTATCGTGGACAGGCTAATACTGCTTTTAATGGGAGTCTGGTATAAGACTCCTGAATGTCGGATAGCGTTGGGGCCGGCCGTCGGCTTGATCGGTGCTTCTGCCTTTGGCAGAGGTGTCCGCCTGACACACTCACCGCTCCGCTATTCCCCGAAGAACGTACCTGAGAAAAATTGATTTCTATGAAAAATGCATTTTGACCTTGAAACATGGGCTGTGTGTATGATATAATACTATAGTTAATATGCTTTTTTATGGAACAGCTTAAATATAACAAGCGTCGATGTCCCCCGAGTCTCGCCTGTCGGCTCGGTCGGTGCTTCTGCCTTCGGCAGAGGTGTCCACCGGACACCCGCACCCTCTAAAGGCGGCGGGTGCCATACGTCCGTCGGTGGCG
>CACXGH010000104.1 GCA_902767175.1 uncultured Ruminococcus sp. | reverse complement strand
TGTCCGGTGGACACCTCTGCCGAAGGCAGAAGCACCGACCGAGCCGGCAGGCGAGACTCGGGGGACATCGACGCTTGTTATAAGATAAAAGCCGGTGAAGATTATTTTTTAATCTTCACCGGCTTAATTGCGATATATTTTGTTCACTTGAGGTAATTCTGTTTCAAATCAGAATTCTGTCTTTATGCTGCGAAGGAAAAGATCTGAAAGTCCCTTCTTTGCGGTCGTTTCACCTGCGATAACACTGTTAACCGTGTTGCAGATAGGAAGCTCAACATCGTATTTACTGCCGAGATACACAAGAGCCTTGGTCGTATCAACACCCTCTGCAAGCAGACCGAACTTTTCGCCCTTGACGAGCATTTCTCCGAAGCGGCGGTTATGACTGTACGGAGAAAACAGTGTTGCTTCATAGTCTCCCAAATGACAAAGACCGTATGCAGAAAGCTCATTTCCGCCCATTGCCATAATGAGTCTTGATATTTCTCTTGTTCCTCTTGACATAAGAGCACCCTTGAGTGATGAAAGATTAAGTCCGTCAAGCATACCTGCGGCTATTCCGATAGTATTCTTTGCTGCAGCACCTATTTCTGTGCCTATCAGATCATTGCCTAAATAAAATCTGATAAGCTCGCTTGAAAACTGTCTTATCAGAAAATGCCTCAGTTCATCATGCTTCGAGTCAATTACCATACAGTTAGGAATACCGTTGCTGAAATCCTGCGGATGTCCCGGACCTACCCATACGCCTATCTGTGTCATTTCGGGTACAAATTCCTCTACAATCTCAGTCAGTCTTTTACCCGTATTGACTTCAATTCCTTTCATGCAGAGAACTATCTTTTTATCCTCAATATCAAACTCCGTCAATCTCGGCATAAATGAACGCAAGGCCTGAGCACCGATAGAGATTATTATTATTTCTGCACTTTCAACAGCTTCTTTAAGATTATCCGTGACCTTTATACTTTCTCTGAAAGAAAGCATATTATTTTTGCGAGTGTCTCTTATCTCAATAAATTGCGGTGCATCGCTGAGTCCCCAGATAGTGACATTATGTCCTATCTTATCAAGATACCAGCCTATAAACGAGCCCCACCTGCCGCAGCCTAATAATGTGATATTCATTATTCCGCCTCCTGTGTGGTATTCTTCATAATAACATGATTATAGCATATACTAAAGCAAAAATCCATATTATTCGGAAATTTCTTCATCACCGTCTGTTTCTTCATCTTCCGAATCAATAACAGGTTCTGTAACTATCTTATCTCCTGTAAGGAATTCCACTGAGCGTTCTATGCTGTCTTTGGAGTTACCCCATGACTTTCCTGCGCTGCGGTAATCAAACATACTGCAGAAATGAGTGATATCGTTTTTCAGTGTTACAAGATAACCGCCTGTAAGTCTTGATGTCTCTTCATAAAAAGCCTGCAAACTTTTTCCAAGTCCCTTCTGGTCTACCGTAAGAAGAAGATAGAAATGCTCAAGGCAGATGAATTTCTGTTCTGCATAAAGCTGACGGAATTCTGGCTCGCTTATCCACATCGCATGAACTATCCTGACCATGTTTTCCATATTTTCTTTAATATCACGGCAGATAAAGCAGTCGTTAAGAAGTGTTTCCAAAGCAGCCATACGTTTTTTATCAAGCTTTCCCGAAGGCACGGGCGGAACAAGCTGTTCTGATATCTGCTGGAGGTGGCTTTCAAGGATCAGAGCATTTGAAAGGCGCTTGCCCTGATTTATCATCATCGAGAAATGACGGTGACAAAAGCCCTGTTCGTTGGTTTTCACCCTGACATTAGGTTCCATCATGGCGGAGCCTGTAACATAATCTGCCTTTCTCTTCTCGAGCATATCCCTCATTCTGCACATAGGGCAGCCGTCTTTGGGCATAAAGACATCGTTCACGGGAATACTGCAGATGTTTTCTTTCATTTTGTTCACTGTCCTCTCTTAAGCAAGAAATTCATTTTTGTCCGGCAGGTTCTCCGGGGGAAACCCTTTGTTTAAAAACAAAGGGTTTCCCCCACACCCCCTTCCTAAAAAAACCGACTTTTAATACTTTATGGTTTTAATGAGTTTTCTGTTTGCATAATACAAACATTACAATAAAAAGCATAATGAAGTGC
>CACXGH010000103.1 GCA_902767175.1 uncultured Ruminococcus sp. | reverse complement strand
GCGTCGGTGGGGGATTTTAACCCGCCACCGACGGACGTATGGCACCCGCCGCCTTTAGAGGCGGGGGACATCGACGCTTGTTATAAAGTGAAATTTTGCTCATCAAGAGAAAGGCTGTAGGAGGGAAGGAAATCCTTCATAAAGATTTCCGCCTCCTGCAGCTCCATTTTATTGATAGCTGAAATTATCTCCGTTTTAGCTCTGCTGAACTCGGTATTGCCCATTTGTTCCTCTTCAATGCACTTGATAAGTGCCGAAAGCTTATCTGCTGCCTTGACAAGTTTTAATGTATATGGGTCGGTGTCAGAAGGGAGCAGCAGCTTTTCGTATTCCTCCTTCATATAATCGGGAAGTGTGCTTGTAAGCTGATGAGCCGCCTCTTCCTCAATGTTTTTATAGGCATTTCTCAGCGTCTTGCTTGAATACTTTATCGGTGTGGGCAGGTCTCCCGTGATTATTTCCGTACAGTCATGAAAAAGTGCAACAGCAGCAGCGTGTTCTGCGTCAATATCGTTTCCGAACATTTTGTTGCTTATTACTGCAAGGGCGTGTGCAAGCATCGCAACGGTCAGACTATGCTCACTTATGTTTTCGTAACGGGTATTGTTCATCAGCGACCATCGGTTAATGTATTTCATTCTCGACATTATTGCAAAAAAATGATAGCTGCTCATCTTTGGTTTCCTCCTTAAGCTTTTCTTCTTAACTAATTTAACACAAACAGTCGGACAATACAATACCAAATTATAGAATGTGTTGTTTTTGGTACATTGCTGCTTTTGGGATGAAACATGAAAATAATGCCTGTATAACTGTAGATTTTTATCAAAGAATGTGCTACAATAAAAAGGTATTGTATTATCGGAAAGGAATTTTTCGGAAAACAGACATTATATAAAACAAAGCATTAAGGAGGCAATAAAATGACAGCATCAGCCCTGCTAAGTCCGAGAAAGAACTACTTCCTCAGGACGTTTCTATGGGGACTTGTTCTCGCTTTTCTGTACTTTCTTCCGTGGATAATATTCAATAACGGTTATTTCTTTTTCTACGGAGACTATAATGTACAGCAGATACCCTTTTATCAGATGATACACGACTCGGTACAGAGCGGCAATATCGGCTGGAGCTATACAACCGACCTCGGTGCCAATATCATAGGCTCGTACAGCTTCTATATGTTCGGAAGTCCGTTCTTCTGGATAACAATGCTGTTTCCGAGTGCAGCCGTACCTTATCTTGTGGCTCCGCTGCTTATTCTGAAAACGGCTCTTGCGGCTCTCGGCGCATATACCTTCCTCAGAAGATATGTAAAAAATCAGAATTATGCGGTGTTTGCAGCTTTATTGTATGCCTGCTCGGGATTCAGTATTTATAATGTCTTCTTCAACCATTTCCATGAAGCCATACTTATCTTCCCGTTCATGCTTGCTGCAATAGACAGCTTCATTTATGAGAGACGGAAGGGTGTTGTAGCCTTTGCTATTTTCGTTTCCTGCATGATGAACTATTATTTCTTTGCAGGTCAGGCTGTATTTATTTTTGTTTATTGGGCGATCAGAATGGCAACTGGCAGCTTCAGAATGAGCATAAAAGAATTCCTCAGATTTGCTCTTGAAGTAATTCTCGGCTTTTTGGCTTCCGCTGTATTACTTTTTCCTTCAGTTCTTGCGGTATTGCAGAATTCGAGAGTATCAAACACCCACAGCGGTTGGGGAGGACTTGTATATACAAGCGAACAAAGATATATACACATTCTCGAATCCTTCTTCTTCCCGCCTGATATGCCTGCTTATGCGAACTTTACCCCCGATTCCAACGCTAAATGGGCGTCTGTCGCAGGCTGGCTGCCGCTGTTCAGTATGGTCGGAGTATTTGCTTTCTTTAAGCTTAAGACGCATAAATGGCTCAGAATCTTTATACCGCTGTTGTTCGTTATAGCTTATGTTCCTCTGTTCAACAGTATTTTCCAGCTTCTTAATTCCGCATATTATGCACGCTGGTTCTATATGCTGACGCTTATGCTTTGCCTTGCTACGGCAATAAGCCTTGATAAGCCTGAAACGGATTTCAAGGGCGGATTAAAGCTTACGTTTATCATTACAATAGCTATTGCAGCCCTTGTCGGATTTATGCCTGTGACATCTACAGGAACTAACGGTCAGAAAACAACCACCTACGGACTTGAAAAATATCCCGACCGCTATTGGATATGGGTAGCTATGGCTGTAGTGTGCCTTGCAGCTCTTGTAATAATACTTAATTTCCGCAGGAAGGAAAAGCTGTTCATAAGGCTTGTTGGAATTACCCTGTCTGTAGTCATTGTAGGTTATGCAAATGTTCTTATAGGAATTGGTGTTCTTAATGCAAGCTATAAGAGAGATTATATAATCGACTATGCTATCGGTAATAAAGACGCATTTCCTGAGCTTGAGGATATTAAGAGTGTCCGTTCGGATTTCTATAACGAAATGGATAATATGGGTATGTATTGGCAGATACCGACAATACAGGCGTTCCAGAGCATAGTTCCCGGTTCTGTAATGGATTTTTATAAATCTGTCGGAGTTGAAAGAACAGTCGGTTCAAGACCTAAGACAGATGTTTACGCTATAAGAGGACTTCTTTCCGTAAAGTATCTTTTTGATAATGATTCCGATTCAAAGAAGTTCAGCACATCTGAAAGCTATAATCTTATGCCGGGCTGGAAATTCCTTGAACAGAAGAACGGCTACAGTGTATATGAAAACGAGTATTTCATACCGTACGGCTTTACCTATGATACCTATGTTACCGAAAAGGAATACAATGATGTCGAAGAAGCTAACAAGAGCAAGCTTATGCTCAAGTCTATTGTTCTGACTGATGAGCAGGTCGAAAAATACGGTTCATTCCTCAAGCATGACGAAAACCTTTCAAAGTATTCCTATTCACAGTCTGAATACTATAATGACTGTGACGACAGGAACAAGCTTACCTGTTCATCTGTAGAATTCGGGAACAATCAGTTCACGGCACAGATAAAGACAGGCGATTCCGCAGAGCTGGTGTTCTTCTCTGTGCCTTATGAAGAGGGCTGGAGTGCTGAGGTAAACGGCAGGGAAGCAGAGATAGAGAAGGTAAATGTAGGCTTTATGGCTGTAAAGATACCTGCAAATACCAACGCTGTAATCAAGTTCAGATACAGGACTCCGGGTCTTACCCCCGGACTTATAATTACTCTGATATCTATTGCGCTGTTTGTTGTATATATGATATTCTGGAAGGTAAAGAGGAGAGAGCCTGATGAGGACGGAAGTCTCATATTGATAGACGACCTCAATAAAAATAAGCCGAAGCCGGGAACTCCTGAGAATACAGAAGATACAGATGAAAGCGACCCGGACGATGATGAGTATGAAGACGATGATGATCAAGGCGGTAATGATGAGGACGACTCTGACGGCAGTGATGACGGACAGGAAGAGTCTGAAGATCCAGGTGACATTATCGGAAACGAAGCTTTCAATCCTGAACGAGCTTATGATGAAGAAGGCAGTGACGGAGATGAAGATACGAAGCCTGTTGAACTGAGTAAAGAAGCTCCTTCTGAGAAAAAGATAATTGATTTTAGTACAGCCAGAAAAAAGAGCAAGCCCAAGTATATGAAAAATAACAGGACAAAGCTCTGATACTGCTTTCTGATTAAAAGTAGACACTTTTAATCAGAAAGGCGCCTGCCGGACAGGGTAAAAAACGAATAAAAAATAAGCCGATGAAGAATTGATAATCAACCTTCATCGGCTTATTTTATTGCTTTTCAGGGCTTTCAGTAAGAATATTACATCATTCCCATTTGATATTTTCTTGCGATTATTCGCATTACAGAGCGGTCAATAGTCTTTTGGCTTATCTTTCCGTTGTTTACTGCCTCAATGATAGAATTTACCGACTGCTCGATCATTGAGCTTCCGATAACCACAATATCGTTTCCTGCAAGAACTGCAGCGACCGCAGGCGTATTCTCTCCCGCATAATTAGTAATAGCTGCCATTGATAGATCGTCTGTGATTATCAGACCTGTGAAGCCTAATTTCTCACGCAGATATTTATGAATATTCTCGGAGAGTGAAGCAGGCTTTTTATCGTCCATGGCAGTTACTATGTTATGGCTCACCATAACAAATTCAGCACCGGCATTTATACCTGCCCGGAACGGCACAATATCCTTTTCCTCAAGCTCTTTCATCGTCCTTTTGTCAACAGATGAGCCTGTGTGTGTATCGGCATTGCTGCCGTATCCGGGGAAATGCTTTAAGGTGACAGATACACCTTTAGCCATGCTGATTTCGGTTACTATCCTTACAAACTCAGAAGTTGTTTTTGCGTCCTCGCCTAATGAGCGGTCATACATGAAGTCCTTTTTATCAGTTGCAATATCACAAACGGGAGCAAAGTTGATGTCAATACCTAACTCCTTCAGCAGGCTTGCTTTTTCATCTGCATCAGACTGAATATATGCCATTCCGCCGTTTTTGTAAAGATCTCTCGGTGACATGAACTCATGAGGGCTTAATGCAGGCTTGGCACTTATTCTTGTAACAGTTCCGCCTTCTTCATCAACTGCTATTGAAAGCGGTATTTTCTGCGATATTACAAGTGAAGAAATCATTGAAATGACCTGCTCCTTTGTTTTCCCCGCAAAGTCATTTCCGAAAAGGACATATCCTCCGAGATGATAGTCTCTTGCGGTTTCTATTCTGTCTTCGGCAGGTATTGCAGACATTATCATCTGTCCGACCTTTTCTTCAAGAGTCATGGAGGACATATATCTGTATGCTTCGTCATAGTATCCGGAAAATATTCCGTTATCCTGAAATTCCTCGGGTACTGCAAACGGAGATGTATCAGAGCTTTGTCCGGTCTGAGATATCTCGGATTCTGACTGAGAAATGTCCGATTCTGCCTGTGATATGTCTGATTCCGTCTGAGACTCGGCAGAAACCTCGGACGACTCATCTGAATTGTCTGTACTCGGATGCCATACCGAGCTTTCATGGTTTGATGTCTGTGAGCTTTCTTCTGCTGACGATGAGGCTGAGGTCTTGACGGTGACATCGCTTACCTTTCTCTGCTGACCGCTGCAGGCGGTCAATGAGATGAGCATTGCTGCCGAAATCAGCAGAGAGGTTATTCTTCTTTTGCTTTTTTTGATCTTATTCATATTTACGTCTCCTCTGACAATAATATATTTGATGCAGTGCTCAGAATATACTGTCTATAAGATTCAGACCAAGCTCCTCTGCCTTTCTTTCGGCATAGGTAAAGCTCTCGTCATACACCTGATCCGGCGCATGACAGTCTGAGCCTATTATTACCCTGATATTCCTTTTTGCGGCTTCTTCCCAGAAGAAAGGGTGAGGATACGGATAGCGGAAACCGTCCGGATAAAGCCGCCTTTCACGCCGATAGCCGTTGGCATTGTATTCAAGGATCATATCATGCTCGGCTGCACAGTCGATTATTCTTGTGCAGGCGTTCCTGACTTTCTGATCTATGGGAAGATTATTGATAAACAATATATCCGGATGAGCAACAAATGTAAAAAAGCCTGTCTCAATAGCACTGCAGATATTTGCGGAATAATCTTCGATTTCGTCTGTTGATCCGGCAAAGAAAATATTCCTGAACTCTCCGTTTCTGTCATAAAAGCTGTGCGCTCCGAGTGCGAGATAGTCAAGCTTTTTTTCATCAAGCAGGAGCCTGTAATAATCATTGTATGAGGGATAGTATTCTATTTCAAGCCCTTTAAAAAGCTTTATCCTGTCACGGTATTTATTATTCAGTACATCTACAGTGCGAAGGTAAGAGTCAAGCTCACTGTACTGCATTCTCAGTCCGTAATCATGGTCCGGAAAAGGACCGTGATCTGAAAAACCAAGCTCACTCATTCCGCTTTCAATAGCCTTCATCACATATTCTTCATCAGAGCCGTAGGCATGAAGGCACCTGCCGGTATGAGTATGATAATTATTCCTCAAAATAATTCCCTCCGATAAAAACTATAAGTTGATTTTATCATATAATTCAATAAAATACAAGCTTACATTATTTACAATCAAATGAAATTGTGTTATAAATATATATTAGATATGAATACTATTATTATGAGCGGAGGAAACAGGATGCTTAAAGGAAAAACGGCAGTAGTAGGTGTTACGGGCGGGATAGCCGCATATAAGTCAGCTCAGCTTGTAAGTGATCTTGTTAAAGAGGGCTGCGATGTAAATGTTGTGATGACAAAAAACGCACTGAATTTTATCAATCCTATAACCTTTGAGACTCTTACGGGGAATAAATGCCTTACAGACACCTTCGACAGGAATTTCAAATATAATGTTGAGCATGTAGAACTGTCTCAGAGGGCCGATATTATTATGATAGCTCCGGCAACAGCCAATATAATAGGGAAGGCAGCCTGCGGTATTGCCGATGATATGCTGTCAACAATGCTGCTTGCGGCTAAGTGTCCTATAATAATGGCACCGGCTATGAACACTTATATGTATGAGAACAGTATTGTTCAGGAAAATCTTGAGAGACTAAGAAAGCATGGCTTTATTATAGTTGAGCCTGCTGTCGGCAGACTTGCCTGCAGGGATACCGGCAAAGGAAAGCTGCCTGATGTCGGTGTTCTTATAGACTATATCAGATATCAGCTTGAATATGAAAAGGATCTCAGAGGCATGAAGATAACCGTAAGTGCAGGCCCCACAGCGGAGGCGATCGACCCTGTAAGGTTTATTACCAATCATTCCTCAGGTAAAATGGGTTATGCGATTGCACAGGCTGCCGCTATGAGAGGGGCAGATGTTACCCTTATAAGCGGACCTGTAAATCTTGAAACGCCTCTGTTTGTAAACAGAAAGAATGTCCGCTCTGCCGAGGATATGTTCAATGCCGTATCGGAGAGCTTCAAAGAAAGCGATGCGCTGATCATGGCTGCTGCAGTAGCGGATTATACACCCGTGAGTGCTGCGGATAATAAAATCAAGAAGAATGACGGAGATATGAGTATTGAACTCAGACGTACAAAGGATATCCTGAAATATGCCGGAGAAAATAAAACCGACACTCAGGTGATCTGCGGTTTTTCAATGGAAACGGAAAATCTTCTCGAAAACTCACGGAAGAAGCTTGTTTCAAAAAACTGCGATATTATTGCAGCCAACAGTATAAGACAAAGCGGTGCAGGTTTCGGTACCGATACCAATATAATAACCCTTATAACACAGACACAGACCCGTGAGCTTGAGCTTATGTCCAAGAGGGAGGCAGCACACGAGATACTTGATGAAGTACTGAAAATCAGGAGAGAAAAATTGCTGAAAGCACAGCATTCTTAAAAATAATTAAGCTAAAGTTAATAGATTGTTATAAGAAGATATAAATTTTATTATCACATAAATCTGAATTCTGATTTATAATAAATACATCAAAGGAAATACAACATAATAAAAACTAACGGAGGTAACTATTATGGAAGAGAAAAGATATAATACAGAAGAATACAGCTCAATGAATACACAGCCTGTAAATGCTCCCGATACGGCTTACAACGATAATTACTCTGTTTCGGACGAACAGGATTCATATAAGGATATATTCTCGAAATCCGATACAAGACAGGTAGAAATACCTCAGCAGGATGTACAGTCGCATTCTGTAAGAAACAGCACACCTGTTTACAGCTATGAGAATTATCGTTCACAGTTTGCTGCACAGGAATACAGAGCTAAGCCTCAGGCAGCAAAGAAAAAGGGAACAGGCGGCAAAAAGGCTATGATAGCCTGCGGACTTGTTCTTGCCATGTGTCTCGGTTTCGGAGGCGGTATTCTCGGATCATATCTTGTAGGCGGCAGCAATGCAAATAATACAGTTACTGCTACAAACAGCGGCAAGGTGGTTGCTGCCGCTACAACTGAGGGAAATGATTCAGGACTGAATATTGTTGAATCTTCATCTACTAAGAAAAGCAGCAATTCAATTCAGGAAGTGGTAAAGAGTGTCAAGGATTCCGTTGTCGAGATAACAACAGAGTCAACATCATACAACAGCTTTTACGGACAGTATGTAATGCAGGGCGCAGGCAGCGGTGTTATTATCTCGTCTGACGGTTACATTGTCACCAATAACCATGTTATTGAAGATGCACAAAATATTACTGTAACACTTACAGACGGCAAAGAATATAAAGCAGAGCTTATCGGTACTGATTCTGTAATTGATATAGCACTCATCAAGATAGATGCCAAAGACCTCACAGTTGCTGCCTTTGGCAGCTCAGCAGATCTTGAAGTAGGTGAGACAGCTATAATTATTGGTAATCCTCTCGGCAAGCTCGGAGGTTCTGTAACAGCAGGTATCGTAAGCGCACTCAACAGAGTTATTACAATAGACGGTCAGAACATGGAGCTTCTCCAGACAGATGCACCTATCAACCCCGGAAACTCCGGCGGAGGTATGTTTGACGGCGAAGGAAATCTTGTTGGTATTGTTGTAGCAAAGTCCACTCAGACTTCAAGCGGTACAACGGTTGAGAGTATCGGTTATGTAATCCCGATAGATAATGTTAAGTCTATACTCGGAGATCTTAAGAATAACGGCCGTGTTACAGGCAGAGCATATCTCGGAATAAAGCCTGTCGATGTTTCAGATAAGTCTACCATGCAGCGTTACGGCGTTGATAAGCAGGGTGTATATGTTTATACTGTATACGATAATACCGCTGCATCTGAGGCAGGTCTTGTGGTTGGCGATCTGATACTCAAGTTTGACGGAACGGATATTAAGACAAGCGCAGATCTTTCGACAGCTCTTCTCAAGAAAAAATCAGGAGATAAGGTTGACATCGTCATCTACCGTAACGGAGAGGAAAAGACGCTCAATGTAACTCTCGGAGAAGAGGAAAAGACCGACAATAACGGTAAAAACAGCAATAACTTCAACCCCGGCGGAAACGGCGGCAATAATAATAACGGCGGCTTTGGAAACGGCGGTTATGATGATATCTATGACTACTTCTTCAATTGGTAATTAGTTTAACCGATTATTTGTTCATTCTTCATATTTCTCCTTTTTTTGGACCGTGCCTTCGGGCACGGTCCGATTTTTTGTGTACTGTTTAGAAACTGCTGATATTAGAATAAGTTTATACAGATTATGGTTTTTTCTATTAACAAAGAAAATAAGGAAAAGGCTGCTCAATTCTGTTTTAAAAGAGTCCCAAACAGAAAAAGCGCACTCCTCTTCCGAGGAATGCGCATAAGTATCATAGTATGTTAAGAATATCAGTTTGTGATAGTTCTTTCTGTTTCCTTATCAAAGATATGAATCTTCTCAACATCGAATGCGATTTCAATGCTTTCGCCTGCTTCTGCAGTAGAAGAAGGATCAACACGAGCAACACATGATGTGCCTTCGATTGTAAGGTAGAGGTAGATTTCGTTACCCATAAGCTCTGTGATCTCAACCTGAGCTTCGATAATGCTTTCCTCTGATCTCTCAAGGAACTCAGGCTCATCGTGAACATCTTCAGGACGGATACCGAGAACAACATCTTTGCCTACGAAGTGTGAAAGAATATTCTTCTTATTCTTTGACTCAGGAAGCGGAATTGTGTACTGACCGAACTGAATGCCGTAATCATCGCCGGATCTTACGATAGTAGCATCTATAAAGTTCATCTGAGGAGTACCCATGAATCCTGCAACGAACTGGTTACAGGGTCTCTCATAAAGGT
>CACXGH010000102.1 GCA_902767175.1 uncultured Ruminococcus sp. | reverse complement strand
TCAAGGAAAAAGTCAGCCTTGCGGCTGACGGGCAATTCATCCCTCCGCCTTAGAGGCGGGGGACTTCTTGCCCATTTAGGTTAAAATACTCGGACAGTCTCAGCCTGTTTACCTTTCCTTCTATTTCCTTGGTGCAGTGTCTTTTCATCTTGCGCTCATAAACAATACCATAGACAAATATACTTCCGCCCCCTGCACTTATAGCCGAAAATAACAGATTGGTAAGAAATCTTCCCGACATGGTTTCAAAATATCCCGGAAAAGTCAGCCTCAGATATGCAATTCCTCCACAGAAAACCGCTGTGATCAAAGAAAAGATAATAATATTCTTAATTCTTCTGTTTCTGTCGGATACAGAGAATAAAACAAAGCCGATAACAGCCTGTACAGCAAAAAAATAAAATGTCCAAAGCTCATAGTGTATCAGACAAAGATATCCTGTAACACCTGCTGTAAAAAGAAACCATACCGCAAGCGTCAGTTTGCCGACACTCGGGTTGCTGTATACAGTTCTTTCAGCGTGCTTTCTTATTATATCCTCATCATTGTCTTCTTCATCATTGTCAGCAGCCGCATTGACGCTTTCAGGCTTTTCATCACGGCTGTATTTTTTCCGTATGGCATTTGATCACCTACTGTTTTTTACACAAGCTAATAGAAAGGCTTCAATCACCTGTTTTATCTGCATTATGATAATTTGTCAGAAAACAGGCGATTGAAGCCGGAATAATTTTATCTATATTCAGGGAACCACCGAATAAATCACACCTTACGGTTCAGCGCTTCCTTAGTACATTACTGATGTATACGATACTCTGAATTACTGCTTAACTTCCTCGATCTGATATATCTCGAATATATCTCCTTCTTTGATGTCGCTGAAACGCTCAAGCGTAATACCGCATTCAAAGCCTGCCGCAACCTCTTTTACGGAGTCCTTGAATCTCTGCAGTGAAGCGATATTATCATCTGCAATAATAATACCGTCACGGACGACACGCACCTGCGCTCCTCTTACTACCTTTCCGCTGAGAACATAAGAGCCTGATACAAGTCCTACATTGGTTATCTTATAGGTCTGTCTTACCTCTACCTTTCCGAGCTGTGTTTCCTGATACTTAGGAGCGAGCATACCCTTCATGGCTGCCTCGATCTCCTCAATGCAGTCATAGATGATACGGTACAGTCTCATATCAACACCGTCACGCTTTGCATTTTCCTCAGCTACAGGATCGGGACGGACATTGAAGCCTACTATAATAGCGTTAGATGCTGATGCAAGCATTACATCGGATTCTCTTATTGCACCGACACCGCTGTGTATTACATTGACTCTGATTTCCTCATTTGTCAGCTTTTCAAGCGACTGCCTTACAGCCTCAACAGAGCCTTGAACATCAGCCTTAACGATTATCTTGAGTTCCTTCATATCTTCCAGCTTCATCTGGTCGAACAGGTTGTCAAGAGTTACCTTTGTACGGCTGTTGAAGCGTTCCTCCTTAGCGGCTGTCTTTCTCTGCTCTACAAGCTCTCTTGCAAGACGCTCATCAGATACGGCATTGAATACGTCTCCGCCTACAGGAACATCACCAAGACCTGTTATTTCAACAGGAACGGACGGGCCTGCGCTCTTTACACGCTGTCCCTTATCATTCATCATAGCTCTTACCTTGCCGACAGAAGTTCCCGCAACGATAATATCTCCCACATTCAGAGTACCGTTCTGTACAAGCACTGTAGCTATAGGACCTCTGCCCTTGTCGAGCCTTGCTTCTATTACAGTACCCTTAGCGGCACGGTCGGGGTTAGCCTTAAGCTCCTTCATATCCGCAACAAGCAGCACCATTTCGAGAAGATCGTCAATACCCTCCTTAGTATGTGCGGAAACAGGGATAACAGGTGTATCGCCGCCCCACTCCTCAGGTACTATCTCATACTCAGTGAGCTGCTGCTTTACCTGATCAACGTTAGCGCCGGGCTTGTCTATCTTATTTACGGCAACGATTATTGAAACACCAGCTGCCTTTGCATGGTTGATAGCCTCTATTGTCTGCGGCATTATACCGTCGTCAGCAGCGACGACAAGGATAGCTATATCAGTTACCTGAGCACCTCTTGCACGCATTGTTGTAAATGCTTCATGACCGGGAGTATCAAGGAAGGTTATCTCTCTGCCGTCGATCTCAACACGGTATGCACCGATATGCTGTGTAATGCCGCCTGCCTCTGTTGCGGTAACATGAGCATGACGGATACAGTCAAGAAGTGAAGTCTTTCCGTGGTCAACATGACCCATTACAACAACAACAGGTGCTCTTGAAACGAGATTCTCATCTGCATCATCGCTGTCGTCAATGATTCTCTCCTCGATCGTCTCTATTGTTTCCTTCTCTATCTTTGCATGGAACTCCATTGCAACGAGAGAAGCCGTATCAAAGTCGATAACATTATTTACACTTGCCATTACGCCAAAGCTCATAAGCTTTGTAATGACCTCGGCAGCTCTTGCCTTAAGTCTGAGAGCAAGCTCACCTACCGTTATCTCATCGGGGATCTGTACGGTAATAGGCTTTGTCTTTCTGTCCTTTTCTATGCGGCGCATTCTCTCCTGCTCTGTCTCCTTGCGTGAGTTGCGGGGCTTGCCCTTCTGCTGAGAACGCTGCGTGATCTTCTGCTTAGAAACCGTGTTCACATTGTGCATTTTCTCGCTCGCAAGACGGTCGTACTTCTCATTATAGCGCTCTATATCCACATTTGAAGAACGGGTATTGATAACACGGTTTCTGCTGCCGAAGGATTCATCTGTAGTGCCTGTTGTCTGAGCAGGTGCTGCCGTCTGTTTCGGCTTGGGTGTGTTCTTCTGCTGCTGGAAAGCCGGAGCCTTTGCGCTCTGTTCAGGCTTTTTATCCTTATTCTGCTGCTTGCGCTCGCCCTGATTTTTTCCCTGCTGAGGCGCTTTATCGTTTTTCTTTCCCTCAGGCTTATTGCCCTGAGTCTTTGCAGGCTTATCCTGACCGGACTTTTTATCTGCAGGGGCCGTCTCCTTAACAGGAGCTTCCGCCTTGACTCCGTCAGCTTTTTCTGCCTGATCTGCTTCCTGCGCCGTATCATTTACGGAATTGAAATAATCATCAAAGCTGCTGACACTGTTCTTCTGTGTAAAATGCTCAAATACTATTTTAAGTTCTTCATCAGTAAGGGTCGTTGTGGGCTTTTTAACAACGTCCATACGTTCCTTGAGAACATCGGCAACTTCCTTGTTTGAAACATTGAGATCCTTAGCGACCTCGCTGAGCTTATATTTTATCATATACATTCCTCCTGACTGTTTTGTGTACAAAGAGCTGTTATCTTTAAAGCAAATCCTTTATCATTGACGGAAACAATGCCCGTTTGCTTTCTGCCAAGGGCATGACCCGTTTCCTCCATAGAACGGCCGGAATATACATACTCCGTTCCATATTGTTGTGCAAGCTCTGTTACGGCTCGCTTCGACCTGTCCGAAAGCTCCTCCGACAGCAGCAGCAATGCGCTCTCCCCTCGTTTTACCGAGGCCGCAGCCGCATCAAAGCCTATCGTGAGCTTACCTGCTCTTTTTGCAATGCCGAGCAGGGACAGCAGCTTATCATTCATTTCCGTCAATTCCTCCGTTTCCTGTACGGTACACCTTGATCAGCCCTTTATACCGCCGTCCTGCAACTGCTCACCAAGCTCATGTTCAAGACGCTCATATACATCATCGGGTATCCTGCAGCTAAAGGCTTTTTCAAATCTCCTTGCCTTTCTCGCCTTTGCAAGACAGTCCGCATTCCTGCAGACATAAGCTCCCCTTCCGGGCTTCTTTCCCGTGAGATCTACGCTTATCTCACCCTGCCGGAGCACCTGACCGTTTTCATCTGTTTCATCGGGCGCTTTCACTACCCTTACAAGCTGCTTTTTTTCCTTCATTTCATTGCAGCCCGTACATTTTCTCAGAGGTATTTTCTTCTGCTTCATTCAGGTTCTCTCCTTTCTCCGGACGGGGCTTGTGCCAAGACTCATTCCTCTGTGTCTGTGACTGTCTCCGTCTCACCGGCTGTATCCGCTGTTTCCTCTGTCTGAATCTCCCCGGCGGCAGCCGTGTTTTCTGTTTCAGTATCCTTAGCTGCGTCTGTATTCTCCGCAGCATTTTCCTCTTCTTCACCGAAGAAACCGCTCTCGGGACGGATATCTATTTTCCAGCCCGTAAGCTTTGCGGCAAGACGGACATTCTGTCCCTTATTGCCGATAGCAAGAGAAAGCTGACTGTCGGGAACTGTAGCCTTGCAGACTCTCTCAACTGCCGGGTCTATATCCACCTTCACTACCTCTGCAGGAGATAGTGCTGCGGATATGAACTTCACCGGATCCTCGCTGTATTCAACTATATCTATCTTTTCACCGCCAAGTACATCTACTATAGTACCTACACGCTGACCTCTCGGACCTATGCACGCACCGACCGCATCGACATTCTCGTCACGGCTGTAAACTGCGATCTTTGTTCTTGAGCCTGCTTCTCTCGAAATAGACTTTATCTCTACAGTGCCGTCAAATATCTCCGGCACTTCCGACTCAAACAGTCTCTTTACCAGATCGGGATGTGTTCTCGAAATAATAGCCTTCGGCTCTTTTCCGCCCGATCTTATATCTACAATATATACCTTTATCTGAGAGCCTTCGGTTATGACCTCGCCTGCGATCTGCTCGTTCTTGGGGAGAACCGCTATAGACTTTCCAAGACGAAGCGTAGCGCTGCCCGTTTTGGGGTCGACCTGCTCAACAGTAGCCGTAACTATCTCCTTCAGCTTGCTCTGATACTCTGCAAGAGCCTGTCCCTTCTCACCGTCACGGATACCCTGTCTGATGATGTTTCTTGCTGTCTGAACGGCAATTCTGCCAAAGTCCTTCGGATCAAGCTTTATGCCGACCTTATCCTCGGGCATAGCAGTCTTTACGATCTTTCTTGCCTCGTCTAGGGCGATCTCACGGTTTTTATCCTCAACCTCTTCAACGACTGTCTTATTGAGATATACCTCAAATATACCCGTATCAGGCTCCATTTTTATGTTTACGTCCTCATTGCCGCCGTATGTGCTTTTGCAGGCTGTCACGATAGCCTTCTGTATCTGGCTTATCATGAAATCAACGGGAATACCTCTTTCCTTTTCCATAAGGGCAAGTGCCTCAAACAGCTCTGTGTTCTTGTTGTCCTGCGGTTTCTCCGCACTTTTCTTTCTCATTGTAAAACCTCCGTTAATGCTTTAGTTCCTCAAAGCTCAAAGTCATTCAATTTAATATATACCGTATCCTTTTTGTTTATCACCGTTTCCCTGCCTTCACACACAAGTGTTACCGTGTCCTTATCGTGAGAAACAAGCGTTCCCTTTATATCACGGGCGCCGCTTTCGTCAGGGCGGATAAGCCTTACCATTACGGGAGCACCGAGGAAAGCATCAAAATGCCATGGTCTTACAAGCTCCCTCTCTATACCCGGAGACGATACCTCCAGGATATAGTTCTGTTCAATGGGGTCAAGCTCATCGAGCGGTGCGTCAACAGCCCTTGTGACATTCTCGCAGTCCTCAATAGAAACTCCCTTTTCACTGTCGATGAATATTCTCAGATACCATAAAGCACCTTCTTTGAGAAATCTTACATCCCACAGTGTCAGTCCGAGCCCTTCTATTATAGGTCTTACGAGTTCGGATACCGCATCTACGGTATTGCCTTTGTTCTTTTTGTTTTCAGCCATAAAAAACTCCTGTCTGCACGGGGAAAGTTCCCCAATTAACGATAAAAGAGCAGGTCGCCCTACTCTTTTGTCAATTACCATATTCTTACTATCCCTAATGATAACACAGTTTTTTTGATTTTGCAAGTTTTTTAGAAAAAAACCACGGAAATCAATTTTGCCGGGACAGTCACATGGGGAAAACCCTTTTCCGGCGGAAAAAGGGTTATTCCCCATACCCCTTTCCTAAAACCGC
>CACXGH010000101.1 GCA_902767175.1 uncultured Ruminococcus sp. | reverse complement strand
GCGGTTTTAGGAAAGGGGTATGGGGAATAACCCTTTTTCCGCCGGAAAAGGGTTTTCCCCATGTGACTGTCCCGGCAAAATTGATTTTCATGCTGTGCTGAGCGGTGCTATTGAATTTTGCGGAATAATATGGTAATATTAAAATCAGGATAGATCCTTAATAATTTCTGAAAGGCTGATGTGATCATGGTAGAAATAAACAGCAGAAAGGCTGCAATTGTTGGCTGCGGTTTTGTCGGTTCAGCTTCGGCTTTTGCACTTATGCAGAGCGGTCTTTTTTCTGAGCTTGTGCTTATTGATTATGACAAGGAAAAGGCAGAGGGTGAAGCACTTGATATAAGTCACGGACTTCCCTTTGCAAAGCAGATGAATATATATGCAGGAACATACGATGACATTTCCGATGCTTCTATTGTAATTGTGACCGCAGGCGCAGGTCAGAAGCCGGGTGAAACAAGACTTGACCTTGTTAAAAAGAATGTCGCTATTTTCAAGTCTATCATTCCTGAAATAGCAAACCATAATAAGAACGGCATTATCCTTGTCGTTGCAAATCCCGTTGATATACTGACATATACAGCAGCAAAGCTCAGCGGCTTCCCAAGCAACAGGGTATTCGGTTCGGGTACTGTTCTTGACAGTGCAAGACTTAAGTATCTTCTCGGTGAGCATTTAGGAATCGATAGCCGAAGCGTTCATGCATTTATTATAGGTGAACATGGCGACAGTGAGCTTGCAGCCTGGAGCAGCGCTAATGTGTCGGGTATACCGCTGAGCCGTTTCTGCGAAATGAGAGGCTTTTATGACCATGAAAGCTCAATGCAAAGAATAGCTGAGGACGTAAAGAACAGTGCCTATGAGATTATACAGAAGAAAAAAGCTACCTATTATGGTATTGCAATGAGCGTAAAGCGTATATGTGAGGCTGTAGTGCGTGACGAAAAATCTATTCTGCCCGTATCAAGTATGCAGACAGGAAAATACGGTATAAACGGAATAGCACTCAGTATGCCTGCTATTGTCGGCAAGAACGGTGTAGAGGGTCTTGTTCCGATAGAACTTAACGATGCAGAGATAAACGCTCTTACTACTTCTGCACGCAAGCTTAAGGAAGTAATTGATGAATCCGTAATGCTGTAATGAGTTTATTTAGGCAGCCGCTGAATAAATCACGCCTTACGGCTCAGCACTTCCTTAGTTTTATCTGATATTTTTATAATTTACATTAAAGAAAGCCGATGAAGCTCTGAAAGGAACTTCATCGGCTTGTGTGTATTTTGCAGGTGCTGACGCGCTATAAAAAGTATCTGCTGTTTAATGGAAACAATATCAGTCAACAAGACCTCTCAGCTCATCACAGCGCATAGGTGTTGCAGATGCCATTGTATTATTAACGATAATTACCTCGTCAATGTTATTGTCCTCGATATACTTGAGAAAATCAAACTCAAGATAACGGAAGTCGAGCATATGTGTCTCGCTGTAGGTGAGAGCTATATACGGAGAAAACGCATTTCCGTATGATTCCTTTAAAATTGCTATCTTCTTGCCGTTGCCGTCTTTATTCCTGCAAACCGTAAGAGGATTGTCTCCTCCAAGGAATACGCCGTAGGCATTAGCGCCCTCTGCATAATCGTGGAAAAGCCTTGTCTGCTGTTCGTTTTCGCCGTTGTCATCATATATAAAGGTCTCTGTGTCCTTTTCCGCAGTAAAATAATGTACGACATCAGGCTCTAAAAGGGAAGCATCGACCCAATTCGTAAGACTGCCGTAATAGCCCTCTATAGTGCCCTCGATCATCTCTGAAAGCTTAAGAGGTTCAACACCTGCCGTCTTGCAGAAGTCTCTGTATGCATAATAAGCGGCAAGTCCTGTCCAATGATGGTCCGAATTGAAATAGATATATTCATCTCTGTGATGAGCTATTGTATTATATGTGTTTATTCCTACTATATCCTCAGAGTATGAGTCGAATATAGTCTTTATGTACTCATTCTGGTCAGTAATGCCGTACTCGTCAAAAAATCTGTCGGGAAGGGTTACTCCGCAGTGTGTGGGAACAACAACGTTATATACCTTTACCTTATCTCCGAGAGCCTTTTTAACAGTTGAAACCGCATCAGCATAATCCTTTGCAAGACTTTCATTGCCGTAGAACATCTCATAGGCTGTTCTGTTATAAATGAGTATGCCTCCGTCAGTCATAATACCCACATCACTTCCGTCATCATCTGCTAAAGGCGGAAGATCGCCCTTTTCCTTTTCGTCAATAGGATCACTTGCTTCGGGCTTTGAATTATCATCGCTCTGTTCGCTGCTTTCTTCATCAGTGGAGCTGCTGTCGTTTTCTTTGCTTGTATCGCTTACGGCTGAAACAGAGGAATCGGCAGTGCTCGCTTCTGAACTGTTATTGTCCTTTCCGCAGGCGGAAAATGATAGAATTGATGCTGCAAGCAGCATTGCGGCTAAAGCCTTTATTGTATACTTTTTCATAATAAAAACTCCTTTCCTGTACATCTGCAAGTATAACATAATATGCAGTTTTCTTCAATGTCAAATAATTTTAAATTAACCAATGATTCAGCGCTTTTTTATATTGTTTTTGCCAGACATCGGTGTAAAATATAGTATGGAGATAATAATATATACTATTTTTCAATAAGAAGCTTTAAATAGATTTGAGCGGATTTTAACGACAAAGATAAGCAGTATTAAGATTGTTATATCATCGGACATGATAATGATGCTGCCTGTAAGAGGTCAAGCAAGACAGCAGTATTGACAAAATTGTTGAAACACAATTGTGTGATATTAAGCCCGAAACACGGGATTACAATAAAATATAAATATTGAATATCGGGGAAAAAAATGTTATTATATTAAGATAAGAAAGAAATAAAGAGCGGTGCGAAAATGAAGAAATGGGCTTTCTCGGAATTTGACAAAAGTAAAATAAAGGAGTTTTCTGCAAAATATCAGCTTCCGGTATTTACTGCAATACTGCTGTATATAAGAGGTTTTACGGAACAGGATAAGATAGATGCATTTTTTGATATGGAATGCAGTCTTCCGGACCCGTACAGCATTAAAGATATGGATAAGGCTGTCACAAGAATTACAAAGGCCGTTAATACATATGAGAAGATATGTGTATACGGAGATTACGACTGTGACGGAGTAACTGCAGCTGCACTCCTGTATTCATATTTTGAGTCAATAGGTGCAAATGTTATATATTATATTCCCGACAGGAATTCCGAAGGCTACGGTATCAATAAAAAAGCCATAGATTTTCTTAAAAACAGCGAAGTAAGTCTGATCGTAACGGTGGACAACGGTATTTCCGCAATTGATGAGGTTTTTTATGCTCAATCACTTGGAATAGATGTAGTCGTTACAGATCATCATAAGCCGCAGGATATCCTTCCTGCTGCTGTGGCAGTTGTTGATCCTCACCGTCTCGACGATACTTCGGCTTTCAGGGATTACTGCGGTGCAGGTATAGCACTTCTTCTTGCCACAGCACTTGAGGGTGACAGCTTTTCCGTTCTCGAAAATTATTCAGACCTTGCCGCTCTCGGAACGGTTGCCGATCTTGTACCGCTCAGCGGGTATAACCGTTCTATTGTAAAAGCAGGAATAATACACCTTAATAATACCGAACGCCCGGGTATAACAGAGCTTAATGAAATAGCTCAGATAGATAAGGTGAATGCCGGCAATATAGGCTTTAAGCTCGGACCAAGGATAAATGCGGCTGGCCGTCTGGATTCTCCGTATGACGCATTGAGTCTCCTGCTGAGTGAAAGCCCTGAGGAGTCAAGGGGGCTGGCTGAACATCTTAACGAGCTTAACAGCAAAAGACAGTCAATAGAAAACAGGATATATGAAGATATCATGGAAATGCTGAAAAATGAGCCGTCACTAACCTATGACAGAGTGCTTGTTGTGTCTTCCGATCAATGGAACGCTGGCGTAGTCGGCATAGTTGCATCAAAGGTGACGGAAAAGCTCGGAAAGCCATGTATAATAATCTGTGAGGACGATGAAATATGCAAGGCATCGGGCAGGAGCGTTTCGGGCTTTTCAATAGTTGATGCAATATTTGCCTGCTCAGACCTTCTGGTAAAATTCGGAGGACATCCTATGGCGGCAGGTCTCAGCTTAAAGCGTGAAAAGATAAGAGACTTCCGCAAAGCAATAAATGCCTATGCGGATAAGCTTGAATATATGCCTTTGCCGCTGCTTAAAATAGACTGCTCATTAAGACCCGGGGCAATAACTGTAGATATGGTAAAACAGCTTCAGCCCTTTGAGCCGTTCGGCTACGGCAATCCGCGCCCGACGTTCGCACTCAAGGGAATGAAGCTTGAGCAGATAGTTCCTCTCTCCGGAGGAAAGCACATAAAGCTTTTGGTTACAAGGGATAATGCCCGTCTCGGACTTGTTATGTTCTCTGTAAAACCCGATGAATTTCCTTATCCTGTGGGCAGTCTGCTTGATTTTGCGCTTTCGCTCGATTTAAATGTATACCGGCAGATCGAGAGCGTTTCCTTCAATGTAAAGGATATAAGACCTGCTGATTTCGATACTGAAAAGGTAATGCTTGAAATGCAGCTCTATGAACAGTATCAGAAAGGCATAATAAGAAAGGATATAAAGGATAAATACCCGACAAGAGACGACTTTGCAGCCGTTTACAGGTATTTTAAGGGTACACAGAGGAGCAATTATACTATAGTCTCAGTTCTTTCCTCTATGGGAAATACAAATGTCGGAGCATTCAGGCTCTTGATGATACTTGATATCATGAATGAGCTTAAGCTGATAAATTATTCAAGGGATAATGAAGAATTAAGTGTAGGATTGGCCAATAATTCCGTTAAGGTGGATCTGAATAATTCAGCCATCTACGGAAAGCTGAAGGAGGATGTGCAGTATGTCAGAGAGAACACCTAAGTATTATCAGGATTATCATGAGCTGGTTGAGCTGATGAAAAAGAGCGACCATGACTATGACTTTGAGCTTATTGAAAAGGCCTATGAATTTGCCGACCTGAAGCACGGTGATCAGAGACGAGCGTCAGGTATACCGTATATCCTTCACCCGACGTCAGTTGCCTGTATTCTTGCAGAGCTGGGAATGGACTCCGAATCTGTTGCAGCGGCTCTGCTCCATGATGTGGTTGAAGATACTCCCGTAACACTTGATGAAATTGTTCAAATGTTCGGTCAGGAGATAGCAGGTCTTATCGACGGTGTAACAAAGCTCGGTAAAATACCCTATTCCTCAAGAGAAGAACAGCAGGCGGAGAATATCCGCAAAATGCTTATCGCCATGTCAAACGACATCAGGGTAATTATCATCAAACTCGCTGACAGACTTCATAATATGCGTACACTTGAATGTATGAAGGAACAGCACCGCCGTGATAAAGCTCTTGAGGTTATGGAGGTATATGCTCCTATAGCTCACCGTCTCGGTATCAGAGCTATAAAGGAGGAGCTTGAGGATCTCTCTATCCGTTATCTTGACCCGATAGGCTATACGGAGATAGAACATCAGCTTGAAAAGAAAAGCACGGACAGGATACACTTTGTGGCAGAGATAAAGCAGCAGCTTTATGACCGTCTGAAAGGCGAGATAAACAACGTATATATCTCGGGCAGAGTCAAGAGTATACACGGCATCTATAAAAAGACCTTTATGAAGGGCAAGACAATGGATCAGATATACGATATCTTTGCCGTTCGTGTAATAGTCGATACCGTAGCAGACTGCTATAATGTTTTAGGTATTGTGCATGATATGTTCAAGCCCCTGCCAAACCGCTTCAAGGATTATATTTCAACACCCAAGCCGAATATGTATCAGTCACTTCATACTACCGTAATAGGCAAAGAGGGAGTGCCGTTTGAAATACAGATAAGAACATGGGAAATGCATTATACTGCCGAATACGGTATTGCAGCCCATTGGAAATATAAAGAGGGCATTACCAAAAAGGACTCTCTTGATGAGAGACTTGCATGGATAAGAAAAATGCTCGAAAACCAGAGCGACAATGACTCCACGGATATAGTCCGTACAATAAAAATGGATCTCGCACCCGAGGAGGTCTTTATATTTACACCAAAGGGCGATGTAATAAACCTTCCTACAGGCGCTACCGTAATAGATGTAGCTTATGCTATACACAGCGGTGTAGGCAACCGTATGATAGGAGCCAAGGTCGATAAGCGTATCGTGCCGATAGACTATAAGGTCAAGACGGGTGAGATAGTCGAGATAATAACCTCTAAGGAGGAGGGCGGTCCCAAGAGGGATTGGCTTAATATAGTCAAAACAAGTGAAGCAAGAAGCAAGATACGTCTCTGGTTCAAAAAGGAAAAGCGTGACGAGAATATTATAGAGGGCAGAACACAGCTTGAGACAGAGTTCAGGAGACTGAGTATCCATGTGCCCGAAAAAGAGCTTGAGGACTTTTTGTCCGATGTTATACGCAGACAGAACTGCAATTCCCTCGAGGATTTCTATGCGTCAATAGGCTACGGCGGAATACAGCTTTGGAGAATACTGCCAAAGCTTAAGGAAGAATATCTCAAGCGCTATACCGAGGCAGAGGAAGCACCTGTTGTAATAACAGAGCCTGTCAGGAAGAAGATAAGCGGAGGAGTTCATATTGAGGGAATAGATGACTGTCTTGTCAAGTATTCAAAATGCTGCAATCCTCTTCCGGGTGATGATATAATAGGCTTTATCACAAGAGGCTACGGTGTTTCTATCCATAAAAGAAGCTGTTCCAATGTACCGAAGAAAATAGAGGAATGCGAAGAGCCTGAGCGATGGGTAAGGGCAGAATGGGCAGACAGCATTACAAACGAGACCTTCCAGTCCAATCTGCAGATCACAGCTACAGACAGAACGGGACTTCTTGCGGATATAACAAATCAGCTTTCGGCAATGCATCTTTTCATTCATTCGCTCAATTCCCGTGAGGTTAAGAACGGCATGGCATTTATTGAGGTAAGTATAACCGTAAACGGTATCAGCCATCTTAAAATGGTAATAAGCCGTCTCAGCGGAATAAACGGCATTGTCTCTATAGGCAGAAGCTGACATATAAAAACAAATAAGAGGAAAGAAAATGAAAGCAGTATTACAGAGAGTTGCCGGATGTACGGTAACGGTAGAAGGCAAGATAACAGGAAGTATAAACAGCGGCTTTCTTATCCTTCTCGGTGTTGAAAAGGAGGACAGCGAGAAGGAGGCGGAAAAGCTCAGCAGAAAAATAGCAGGACTCAGAATATTTACAGATGAGAATGATAAGATGAATTTGTCACTCACCGATATAGGCGGAGGAGTTATTGTAGTATCGAATTTTACACTATGCGGCAGCTGCCGCAAGGGTAAAAGACCGAGCTTCGATGCGGCGGCAAGACCTGAGCTTGCTGAGCCTCTTTATGAGTATTTTTGCAGGTGTATGAAGGAAAACGGTATTTCTACAGTGGAAAAGGGCATTTTCGGTGCGGATATGAAGGTGTCTCTGCTGAATGACGGCCCTGTTACACTTATTATTGATTCAAAAGAACTTGCATAATATGTAAAGCACATTGCTTTACAATATCTTGCGGGTTATTATCTGACAAAACCGAAAAGGAGCACGAAGGTAATATGATAAAGGTAGATTGCTTTACACTTGGAGAGCTTGCAGCAAACTGCTATTTTATCCGTGACGAGGAAAACGGTGTTTCTGCCGTAATAGATCCGGGAGACTATTCTGCATCACTGAACAGGGCGATAGACAGTTTCGGGGCGGAAAAGCTGAAATACATACTGCTTACACACGGACATTTTGACCATATTTCGGGAACAGCGGCTCTGAGAGTCAGATATCCCCATGCAAAGATAGTTATCGGCAGTCCCGACAGGAATTACCCAACAAATGAAAGACTTAATCTTTGCTATCATTTCGGTGACAAGGTAGACCCGTTCAGATGCGATATTTTTGTTGATGACGGTGATGAACTGCCTTTCGGTGAAAATAAGATAACCGTAATGCTGACACCCGGACATACGAGCGGCAGCGTATGTTACAGAACAGGAGACCTGCTCTTTACAGGAGATACTCTCATGACAGGCACTACAGGCAGAACTGATTTCCCCACAGGCAGCTATGAGGAAATGATCAGCTCTATTGAAAGACTTGCCGCAATACCTGAAAATCTGACTGTATACTGTGGACACGGAGAAAGCACGACACTTGATCGTGAAAGAGCATATAATTATTTTATGAGGAAAAGCTGATGACACTTTATATAAACAATCAGTTTCATTACGAGACAGAAAACCTGATAAGACTATTTTTCCCGAATGATAAAATAACCGTTTTAAAGGAGCCGCCCGATACAAAACAGCTGCCGTTTATAACGGCTCTTACAGAGGAAACGGACAGCGGCATAAAAATCAAGGTATCTGCAGAAGCGGAGGGATTTTTCTCGGAGGGTGAAGCCTTTGCGGAAGCAGACCCGGAGGAGCTTGAAAAAACCACAGAGAGAAAGCTTGCAGTTTGTCTGTATGATCAGCTTGTTAAACTGACAGGCAGAAAACAGCCGTGGGGTATACTTACAGGAGTACGCCCGATAAAGCTGTTCAGAAGGCTTACAGAGCAGTACGGACAGGAGTATGCAGAAAAATATTTCAGAGACGAGCTGCTTGTTTCCGAAGAAAAAATAAAGCTTAGTTCCGTAACAGAAAAATATGAAAAGCAGATCCTTTCTCTCAGCCAGCCTCGCTCATTCAGCCTGTATATCTCAATACCGTTCTGTCCTTCAAGATGTTCGTACTGTTCTTTTGTATCACAGTCCATTGAGAGTGCGGGCAAGCTGATAGAGCCGTATCTTGACCTGCTTTGCAGGGAAATTGAATATACCGCCGATATTGCAAAAAAGTGCAGTCTTATTCTGGAAAGCGTGTATATAGGAGGAGGCACTCCGACTACCCTGAACGCTCCTCAGCTGAGCAGACTTATTTCGGCAGTAAAAAGCAGTTTCGATATGACTGTCTGCCGTGAATTTACTGTCGAGGCAGGCAGACCTGATACAATAGACAGCGATAAGCTGAAAGCGATCCTTTCAGGAGGCGCTGACAGAATAAGCATAAATCCTCAGACAATGAATGACAGAGTACTTGAGCTTATCGGCAGAAAGCATACTGTCTCACAGACACTTGATGCTTTTGCTCTCGCAAGGGAAACAGGCTTTAAACATATAAATATGGATCTTATTGCGGGTTTGCCGACTGAAAGTGTACAAAGCTTTACAGATACTCTCGATAAGCTCTGTGAGCTTGCTCCTGAAAGCATTACAGTGCATACACTTGCGATGAAGCGTTCTTCAAGGCTTACACTGCAAGGTAAAGAACTTGATACATCACAGGAGCCTCCTGCTGCCGAAATGCTCCGGTATGCCGAAAGGAAACTCACGTCTGAGGGATACCATCCGTATTATCTTTACAGACAGACGAGAATGGAAGGCAACCTTGAGAACGTCGGCTGGGCAAAACAGGGATATGACGGTCTTTATAATGTTTTCGTCATGGACGAAACACACACCGTTCTCGGCTGCGGTGCAGGAGCTGTTACAAAGCTGAAAAAACCTGCCTCGGAATCTCTCGAACGAATATTTAACTACAAATATCCGTATGAATATATAAACGGCTTTGGTGAGCTGTTGAGAAGGAAGGAAAGGGTGACTGAGTTTTATGCAGAATTGGCTGAATACATATCGCAGATATGCCTGTGATATTGACCGTATCAACAGAGAAGCAAAACAAAACCCCGAGGATTTTATTCTTACGGCAGAAAAAATATTCCATAACGATATTAAAATGATAACCGACAGAATAATGAATATCCCCGTAAAGCGCCATATAATATATCTTTCAGGTCCGTCAAGCAGCGGAAAGACCACTACCGCCAAGAAAATAGCGGAAGCCTTTGAAAAAAAAAGCTGCCATACTATCATGGTATCTATGGACGATTTTTATCTCGGAAAGGATCATATCCGTATCCTGCCCGACGGGAAATATGATTTTGAAGCGGTAGATGCGCTTGATATCCCGCTTATGAAGAAGTGCGTGGAGCAGATAGCACAGAGCGGCGAATGCGATATCCCTGTATACGATTTTCCGAACAGCAGAAGGAGCAGTATGACGAGACATCTGAGACTTGAGAATGACTCCGTTGTTATTATTGAGGGAATCCATGCTCTTAATCCGATATTTGACGATACTATCCCGAAGGAATATGTAAGCAAGATATATGTCAGCGTAAAGCAGGGTGTAAAGAACAATGAGGAATATGTACTGACAGACCGTGAGGTAAGACTTGTCAGAAGGATAGTCCGTGATTATTATTTCCGCAAAACAGAGCCGCATAATGTTATTTCCATGTGGCATGATGTTGTAGACGGTGAAAAGAAGAATATCCGTCCATACAGGTATAACAGCGACTTTACGCTGAATACTATCCATATCTATGAGCCTTGTATTATGAAAGAAAAGGCGCTTGACCTGCTTGCAAGGGTAGATAAAGACTCTCACGAAGGAATTATAGCTCATAGACTTATATCCTCGCTCAACAGGTTTGAATCTATCGACAGCTCCTTTGTGCCTGAAAATTCACTGATAAGGGAATTTATAGGCGGAGGCAGCTATGAATACTGATAAAAGGGAAATAATCCTTGTAAAAGTATTGAAGAATTGACAATTCAATGTTATAATGTGTTAGAATTATGAATTATTACGGGAGGGACAGCAATGAGTATAATGGAAGATGTTCTGTTTAATGCCAAAACCGCAGTTGATTCTGTGGGAAAAAAGGCAGGCAGAGTGATAGACCGTTCAAAGCTGAGACTTGCTGCGCTTGACATCAGGTCCGAGCTTTCAAAGAAATATCGTATGCTTGGCAAGGTTTGCTATGAGGCAAGCTGTACAGGCAAGAATTACGATAAGGGAATAAAACAGCTTGAAGATAATATTACTGAGCTTAATGAGCAGCTTGAGAAGATAAATGAGCTGCTTGCAAGCTCTGAAAAAAAAATAAAATGCCCTGAATGCAGCACATACAATGCGAAGGACGCTGTGTTCTGCAGCAAATGCGGAGTAAGACTCGCTGAGGCAAAATCACAGGATGATGAGGACTATACCGAAGAGGAACTGCTCGATTTTGCAGAGGAAATAATGGACGAGGATGACGATAACGTATAATAATGCAGTGCGAAAAAACGTGAATGCGTTATCGCTGTGCATAAGGTGTCATGAGGCTCGTTCATAGATAAGACCGCATCGGACGGAATGCCGTTCCCTGCGGTCGCTTTGTTGTCTGTCATAAGCGACAGAATTGCCTGCAAAGCAGGCATTGGGTCATAAGCAGCAGCTTTCAGGCTCAAATAGTATCAGAAGGGAAGTGTTCAGGTGGGAGGAAAGAGATCTGCAAGAAAGCCCCAATCGTTTTTAAAGGGCGCAATGGTACTTGGTTCAAGCATGATAATTGTCAAGCTTATGGGCATGATTTATAAGATCCTTCTGTCGAATGAATACGGAGGTGTAGGCACAGGTCTTTTCAACTCGGCATACGCTCTCTATAATCCGCTTTTTACGCTGTCAACAGCAGGCTTTCCGATAGCCATTTCAAGAATGGTATCCGAGAGTATCACAAGAAAGCGCTACAGAGATGTCAAACAGATACATAGAGTATCTGTGCCGATATTTATTATAGCAGGCTGTCTTTGCTTTCTTGCTATGGTATTGGGCGGATTTATCTATGTAAAAATAATCCATGCCGATAATGCAATATTCGCAATGCTTTGTCTTTCTCCGACAATATTTTTCGGCTGTCTTATGTCGATATACAGAGGATATTTTGAAGGTATGCGGAATATGGTGCCTACTGCTATATCCGAGATAATAGAGGCTGCCTGCAAGCTGTTTTTGGGCTTTACGGCGTCCTTCCTTGTTACAAAATACGGCATGAGCAGATATGAAAGCACAGGCTATGTTTTCGGTATAAAATGCACCAATATAACAGAGGCGGAATCTGCTATCATACCTCTTGCAATAGGTGCTGCAATTACAGGTATCTCACTCGGCTCAATGTTCGGCTTTATCTTCTTGTACATCAGATATAAAAGGGGCGGTGACGGTATCACAAAGGAGGAGCTTATGTCATCTCCGAGACCTCGGCCTGCAGGAAAAACTCTCCGGATAATGGTTCGTACTGCTATACCTATCGGTCTCGGCTCTATAGTAATGAGCCTTGCGGATATGATAGACTCTACGCTTGTTAATATAAGGATAAACAATATAATGCAGACTGACCCCGATGCTCTGCTTGGTGTTTACGGCTCATTGATACCTGACAATATATACTACAGCGGAACAACACACACTTTCCTGTACGGCTGCTATGGAATAGCGCTGACGCTGATGATGCTTATTACAGCCGTCACGCAGGTGTTCGGCACTACGGCTCTGCCTTCTGTAACTGCAGCATGGACAAGCGGCAACAGGGAACAGCTCAAAAAGAGCATGGAGACCGTAATGCGTGTCACAACTCTCGTCACGATACCGTCAGGCATAGGAATGTCAGTTCTTGCAGAACCGCTGCTTTCAATGATATATCACGGCAGCTCCGTTTCTGATGAAGTTGAGATAGGCTCAAGAGTTCTTACGGTAATGGGAATATCCGTAATTTTCATTGCAACAAGTACACCGCTTTGCAGTATGCTGCAGGCAGTCGGCAGAATGGACGTTCCGCTGAAGCTGTACTCTCTCGGTATGGTAATCAAGATTGTGATAAACTTTATTCTTGTAGGTATTCCTCAGGTCAATATACAGGGCGCTAATATCGGTTCAATAGTCTGCTATGGCTTTGTAACCGTAGTTGCATTGTTTGTGCTCTGCAGAGAAACGAAAATAGTGCCTGATTTTGTGTCGATATTCGTGAAACCGCTTATGGCAGGCATAGTCTGCGGTATTGTTGCTTATTTCTCTGAATTACTCTATGATCTCTTCTTTAAGCAGACAATTACAACTATCCTCGCGGTAGTCACTGCTATTATAGCTTATGCTATAGCATTGTTCGTGTTCAAAGCAATAAAAAGAGAAGATATAATGCAGATGCCAAAAGGAAATAAAATTCTAAAACTACTTGAAAAAAGAAAGCTTATAAGGTAAAATAATATACTGTACGGTAAACCGGAACAAAGGAGATGCCTTTTGTGGAATTTGAATTCAAGGATCATTATAATGTCTACGACCTTTTTGATATTGTGAGAAAGCTTCGTGCTCCTGACGGCTGTCCGTGGGATAAGGTACAGACTCATGAAAGTATCCGCAAGGATTTTATCGAGGAGGTATATGAGGCTGTAGAGGCGATTGATGAAAAGGACACAGAACATCTTCGTGAGGAGCTTGGAGATGTATTGCTGCAGGTAGTCTTTCATTGTGTGCTTGAGTATGAGAAAAACAGCTTTACTCTTGACGACGTGGCAGATGATGTATGCCAGAAGATGATACTGAGACATCCTCATGTATTCGGAAATGTTACCGCCGATACTCCAGAGGAGGTTCTTAAAAATTGGGATGAGATAAAAATGAAGTCGAAATCCCAGAGCAAGGCAAGCGAAGCCATGGAAAGCGTATCAAAGGCGCTGCCGTCATTGATGAGGAGCGAAAAGCTGCTTAAAAAGGCTGAGCGTGCAGGACTGAAAAAACCTTCTGCAGAGGAAGCAGTCGCCTCTGTCAGAAATGAGCTTGATAAGCTCGGAAATTCGATCAGAAACGGCAGTACAGAGGATGAGAGCAGCAGGATAGGAAAACTGCTTTTTGAGATCGTGGGACTGTCAAGAACGCTTGATACAGACTGCGAAAAATCGCTGTATGATGCCTGTGATGATTTCACAAAGCAGTTCAGAGAGCTGGAGGCTTATGCTGCTGAAAACGGCATTGATATACAGAGATCAGATCCCTCGGAGCTTAGCGCGCTGTGGGATGCTGTTTCAAAAAAATCATACTAAATTACACGGAGGAAAGTCAAAATGAACAAGACAGAACTTATCGGTATCGTTGCCGAGAAAGCAGAGATCTCAAAGAAGGATGCAGAAAAGGCAGTTTCAGCAATGATCGACACTATCATTGAGAATGTTGCAGAGGGCAATGAGATCCGTATCGTAGGCTTTGGTACCTTTGAGCGCCATGAAAGAGGCGAGAGAACAGGCTGCAATCCTCAGACAAAGGAAAAGATCACTATTCCTGCTTCCAAGGTTCCTGCATTCAAAGCCGGCAAAGCTTTCAAGGACGCTGTAGATAAGTAATAATAAAAGGACAGAGCCGTTCTGAGTGACGGCTCTTTTTCTTATAGAAGGAGATTTTCTGATGAGACTTGACAAATACCTTAAGGTTTCCCGTCTGATAAAAAGGAGAACTGTAGCGAATGAAGCCTGTGACGCAGGCAGAGTAAGCGTAAACGGCAAGCCTGCAAGAGCTTCTTATGAGGTAAAGACGGGTGATATACTTGAAATAAGTATGGGTGTTCACCCGATAAAGGCAGAGGTAGTAAGCGTTAATGAATATGCCAAAAAAGATGAAGCTGCACTTATGTATAAGATAATAAATGAATGAATATTATCAGGCTGCTTTGAATATCTTTGAATATATAACTATTTAAGGAGCAGTTTATATGCAAGCGGATGACAGAGCAGCAATAAGAAAAAAGCACGGGGTTATTCTTGAGGACAGAAAAACATTGACCCTGACTGGTGTTAAGGACGTGTCAGGCTTTGATGAGCAGAAAATATCCCTTACGACTCAGCTTGGAGAGCTGATCGTAAAGGGCACGGGACTTCATATCAATGATTTCAGCAACGAAACAGGCGAGCTTTCCCTTGACGGTGAGATAGACTCCCTTACCTATTCCGAGCAGAAACAGCCCGAAGGCGGATTCTTCTCGAGATTATTCAAGTAGGTGATAAGGTGCTGCCTTCTGTTTATGAGCAGACCATGGTGTTTCTCAGGGCCTTCATTACAGGTGCTTTTCTTGCGGCTGTGTATACGTTTTTTTCGTGTATCCGTGTGCTGTCGCCAAAGGATATGAAGCTGCAGTTTATCAGAGATCTGATTTTTTCGCTTTTTGCAGGTATAGTCAGCTTTCTTTATGCATTGAGCTGTACCGGCGGCAGATTCAGGGGATATGCTGCTGCTGCAGAGCTTGCATCATTTCTTGTGCTTTATCTTACCCTCGGAAGGCTCATAGTAAATTCGGCACATAAGATCTCAAAGGTCATTGCAAGAGTGTGGAGCCGGCTTACGGATCCTGTAAGGCGTATGATGTCAGGAATCTGTGCGGCTTTGCAATTATTGTGTCATAAAGTGCTGAAAAAGTTTAAAAAAAGTAAAATATGACTTGAAAAATACTGTATTGCTGTAGTATAATAATATATGTTAATTCACTTGTCGATTATCAGGGAAAGGGGGAGCAGCATGGCAAAAAAGCGTGAAAAAGCCGTCAAAGCAGCTAAGTCCGGCAGTACCGTAAAAACCAAAAAAGCCGGCAGGAAGCTGAATTGGATACTGTATATTGCGGTTGTGGCTTTGGTTATCTATATTGCCGTTATAATTGTAGATCAGAATGTTAAAATTCAGAATGCAAGAGAGCAGCTCTCTGAGCTTGATAAGAGTATTTCTATCCGTGATATAAAACTTTCAGAACTTAAGGACGTAGCTGAAAAGGCGGAAAAAGAGGACTATGACTCGTTTTCTGATTATATCGAAAAGATAGCAAGAGAACAAATGGATTATGTAAAAAGCGGTGAAGTTGTATATATAAACATTGCCGGTGATTGAGAGGAGAAAGCTGTTTAGTATGAGTCTTCAGGTAGGAATGATCGTAGAAGGTAAAGTGACCGGTATAACAAAATTTGGTGCTTTTGTAGACCTTGAAAACGGTAAAACGGGAATGGTGCATATTTCAGAGGTTGCACCCACATTTGTAAGTGATATTAAGGAGCACCTTAAGGAAGGTCAGACAGTAAAGGTCAAGATACTCAGCATCGGTGATGACGGAAAGATAAGTCTTTCGATAAAGAAGGCGCTTCCGCCGCAGAATAATGACAGAAACAGACAGCACAGAGGTTCTGCACCTTCACAAAGACCGAGCAGTCCCAGCAATTATGAATGGCAGCCTTCAAGACAGTCCGAATCTGCAAGCTTTGAAGATATGCTTTCAAAATTCAAGCAGACAAGCGATGAGAAAATATCAAATCTCAAGCGTGCCAATGAGTCAAGACGAGGCTCGTCAAGAAGAGGCAATTTTCCTAAATGATAACAAAACCAAAGAGCCGCATTGCGGCTCTTTTTTTCTGATATGCCTTCAGTGCTGTAAAAAGGATCTTATACTGCTTTCTGATTAAAAGCAGATACTTTTAATGGGAGTATAGTATTATCTATTTGCAAGAATAATAGTATAACAAGCGTCGATGTCCCCCGAGTCTCGCCTGCCGGCTCGGTCGGTGCTTCTGCCTTCGGCAGAGGTGTCCACCGG
>CACXGH010000100.1 GCA_902767175.1 uncultured Ruminococcus sp. | reverse complement strand
TGTTCGGCGGTACCTCTGTTTTCTCACAGCTTATTCCTCAGGCTGACGGAACGGGTATCAGCTCTGCCATAAAAGAAAATTATGATATCGTATACGGCTCACTGCCAAGCTCTTATGACGAAATGGTGCTGGTGCTTGATAAGCATAATGAAGTACCTGTCCTTGCACTGTATAAGCTGGGTATACTGACGACCGATGAATACCGCAAAATACTGAAAAGCATTGACAGGAGCGAGGATATAAAGCTTGAAAGCAAAAGATTGGATTATGCTGATATCTGCAGCAGGGAATTCTATATTATTCCCGCCTGTGATCTGTTTGAAAAGAACAGCAGCGGTACCTATGACGATATCTCAAAGGATCAGATAAAGATCGGGAAAAAGCTTGGCAGTGCTGTCAGGCTTAAGATATCGGGAATAATCAAGCCCAAGGAGGACAGCGAAAAGCTGTTTATAAATTCGTCTGTAGGCTATATCAAGGATCTTACGGATTATATCATCGAATATACCGAAAACAGTGAAATAGTCAAAGCTCAGAAGAGCGACCCGACTGTAAATGTTTTCAACGGTATTCCGTTTACGGCAAAAAATAATGAAGAAAAAGCAGAAAACGCAAAGAAATATCTTAGCTCCCTCAAAACAAGTGAAAAGGCAAAGCTTGTAACAATGTTATATTCCGCTCTTGAAAAGAATCTTTCATCACAGGCGGCTATACCTTCACAGACCGGAACAGTTCCTCAGACTGCAGTTCCTTCCGGCGGCACAGCAAGTCAGACTCAGCCTCAGACTCTTGATATAGAGCACATGAGCGAGGAAGAGCTTGCCGGTCTTGTAGATGCTTTCCTGCTATCGTCAGATACACCGGCGGCTAAGGAAATGCTGATAACACTTTATGAAAAGTATATCTCATCGGGCAATTATGACGATAACCTTAAGAAGCTTGGCGTTGTAAGCAAGGACACTCCTTCTTCTATCTCTATCTATGCCGACAGCTTTGAGAACAAGGAAAAAATAGCCGAATGTATCGAGGAATATAATAAAACGGCTGATGAGGATAATAAAATAACCTATACAGATATTGTAGGACTTCTCATGTCATCGGTAACAACAATAATAAATATTATCTCCTATGTTCTTATGGCATTCGTTGCCGTATCTCTGATAGTTTCTTCAATAATGATAGGTATAATAACATATATCTCCGTTCTTGAGAGAACAAAGGAGATAGGAATACTGAGGGCTATAGGCGCTTCAAAGAAAAATATTTCAAGAGTATTCAATGCAGAGACCTTTATTATAGGACTGCTTGCAGGTGTTATAGGCGTCGGGGTGTCATTGTTTATGCTTATCCCGATAAATATAGTAATTCATGCAGTTTCGGGTATGGATACTATAAATGCATTCCTGCCGTGGCTGAATGCAGTGATACTTATTGTACTCAGTATACTTCTTACGCTGATAGGCGGTATTATTCCTTCAAGAAAGGCAGCAAAGAAAGACCCCGTAACAGCTCTCAGAACAGAATAATCACTAAGACGGACATTTTATTTTCGCATGAGATGTCCGTTATTTTTATAATTATGCTGCAGTTTCTGTCCCGTGATACTGTTCCATACAGTTATGTTTTTCCTGAATTGTTTCTGACATATTGTCATTTGTCACGGATATGTGATGCTTTTGGCAGAGGTTATAGGAGGAAATGAAATAAAATGAATTTGTGAACAATATGCGATAGACAAAACGACAAAAATCTGCTATTATAATGAATTGAATATAATAACTGTAGAAGAGCGCTTTGCTCTGTTGATAAAACAGAAGTATACTTCTATACAGAGACAGCGGCTCTTTTATGTGCTGTTATAGAAACAGAAAAGGGGAAATTAAGTTGAAATACACTGTAAAAGATGTTTTGCAGTTTGTTGAGGAAAACGATGTCAAGTTCATAAGACTTGTTTTCTTTGATATCTTCGGGGTAATGAAAAACATTTCCATAATGTCTCACGAGCTTAAAAGAGCTTTTGAGCGCGGAGTGCAGATCATCACCTCAAATATCGACGGCTTTGAGGGAACAGGCTGTGACCTTCTGCTTTTTCCCGACCCGACAACACTTAAAATACTCCCTTGGAGACCTCAGCAGGCTCGTGTAGCCCGTCTGCTCTGTGATATCAGGAGACCTGACGGGGCAGTGTTTGAGGGAAATGTAAGGAATGTCCTGAAAAGAGCAGTCGACATTGCAGATGATATGGGATTTAAGTGCAGGGCAGGACTGTCGTGCGAATTCTACCTCTTCCGGCTCGATGATAACGGCAAGCCGACAAGAATACCTCATGACAATGCAGGATATCTCGATATCGCACCGCTTGACAGGGGAGAAAATATAAGGAGACAGATATGTCTGAGCCTTGAACAGATGGAGATAAATCCTTTGCGCTCCCATCATGAGAACGGTCCGGGTCAGAATCAGATAGATTTCAGACATTCAGACCTTCTTTCGGCTGCTGATGATTTTGTTACGTTCAAAGCGGTTGTAAAGGCAGTAGCACAGCTGAATGAACTGTTTGCGTCATTCCTGCCTAAGCCTCTTGCCGACAACAGCGGAAGCGGTATGCATATTAATCTGATACTTAAAAAGAACGGAGAGAATATCTTCCAGGAGAGCGGAAACGGTATGTCGGAGGACGCAAGGCACTTTATTGCAGGTGTTCTGAAACACTCTGCCGAAATGACAGTGTTCTTCAATCCTCTGCCGAATTCATATCTCAGATTCGGCTCTTTCAAAGCACCCGATACTGTGGATTGGTCATATCATGACCTGAATCCCCTTGTAAGACTGCCTGATGTGAGAACAGACAGGGCAAGAATGGACTTCCGCAGCCCCGATGCGTCATGCAATCCTTATCTTGCGTTTGCGTTGCTTATGTATGCGGGTCTTGACGGTGTCGAGAATAAATATGAGCTTCAGCCGGAAGCAAGCTACTCTTCAAACCCTGATTTCCTTCCTCAGTCACTGCAGCAGGCGTGTGAGCTTGCAAGAAACAGCAGCTTTATAAAACACTGTCTGCCGGAGATGATATATGAGAATTATCTCGATATAGTATCGGATACGGTAAACCGTTCGCTGCAGGGAGAGGAATTCACAAGGCAGTTTGAGGAAAGATACTTTGAAATAATTTGATCTAAGGAAGCGCTGAGCCGTAAGGCGTGATTTATTCAGCGATTCCCTAAGTTTAAAATAGCGGTAATATTTTGTGTTTCGCTTGATTGAAAGACAAAAATTTTGTAAAATAATAAGAAGGGTGTCTGGCTTTTGGATAAGATTCTTATAGTTTCATCAACCGAACAGGGTGCGGATAAGCTTACAGAGCTGATAAGCAGGGAAAGCTTTTCGGAAAAGGATATAGCGGTAAGCGCTGCCGGCGCACGCAGACTTGTTTCCTTAAAAACTTATGACACTATACTTATTAATACACCGCTGCATGATGAATTCGGAGATAAGCTCGCCTGCGAGCTTTCCGAAAAAACCGATGCGGGGCTGATGATGCTTGTAAAGAGTGAGCTTGAAGCCGAAACAGAAGGCAAGGTATGCAGCTATGGGGTTTTTGTCATAGCAAAACCTGTTAACAAACAGCTTTTCTATAAGGCACTCAGGCTGCTTGAGGCTGCTTCTGACAGAATGAAAGGAATAAGACACGAAAAGTCAGAGCTGCTCAGAAAGATAGATGATGACAGAACTATCAACAGGGCAAAGAGTGTGCTTATTAAATATCTTTCCATGTCGGAGCCGCAGGCACATAAGTATCTTGAAAAACAGGCAATGGATCTTCGCATTACAAAAGCAGAGGTCGCCAAGCGTCTGCTGAGTACCTATGATAACTAAGGAACCACTGAATAAATCACGCAATACAGGCAATGGGTCTGATAAGCCCTTCCCTGAACACTTTATCTGAATGTGTGGTGATATATGCAGGTCTGTGTTTCGTGTATTCAGATTTATATAAATGAATGCCTTACTGCAGATGTTTTTCTGTAAAAGGCGGCAGGGACAGCTCCTGCAGGTAAGTGATAAAAAACGAAAAGCGGAAAGGATTGGTAAAAATGGAGAAAAAAGCCTATCTTATTTTGGAGAACGGAGATGTTTATGAGGGTTGTGCTTTTGGCGCAGAAAAAGAGACCGTGGGAGAGCTTGTTTTTACAACAGCTATGACGGGATATCTTGAGACGCTGACAGATCCGAGCTATTACGGACAGATCGTTTGTCAGACATTTCCGCTTATCGGAAATTACGGAGTCATTCCGTCGGATTTTGAGAGCAGAAAGCCTGCCCTCAGAGCTTATATAGTAAGAGAGTGGTGTCAGCAGCCTTCCAACTTCCGTTGTGAGGGACAGCTTGATGCCTTTTTAAAAGAGAATGACATTCCCGGACTTTACGGCATAGATACACGCTGTCTTACAAAAACAGTAAGAGAGTACGGTGTTATGAACGCCAAGATAACCTATACCGAGCCGTCATCAGCAGATGCGGAGTCCTTAAAGGACTATAAGGTAACCGGTGCAGTCAGCTCTGTAACGATAGATAAGCCCGAACAGCACGATGCTGAAAACGGCAGGTATAACGTAGTGCTTATGGATTTCGGTGCGAAGCTCAATATCTGCCGTGAGCTTGTAAAGAGAGGCTGCAATGTAACGGTCGTTCCCGGCAGCACACCGGCAGCAGATATCATAGCTATGAAGCCCGACGGCATAATGCTGAGCAACGGCCCCGGAGATCCACAGGAGAATAAAGAAATTATCGAACAGCTCCGAATTCTCTGCAAAGAGAAGATACCTACATTCGGAATATGTCTCGGTCATCAGCTTCTTGCACTTTCTCAGGGTGCGAAAACCGAAAAGCTCAAGTACGGTCACAGAGGCGCAAACCAGCCTGCAACTGACACAAAGACAGGCAGAGTCTATATAACAAGCCAGAATCACGGTTATGCAGTAGTAGCAGACTCACTCCCTGAGAATGCTTACGAAAGCTTTATAAATGCAAATGACGGCACCTGTGAGGGCGTTACATACACGGATATGCCTGCGTTTACGGTACAGTTCCACCCCGAGGCTTGCGGCGGCCCGCTCGACACCTCGTTCCTTTTCGATAAATTTATTGCAATGATGCAGGAGGATAAGAACAATGCCTAAGGATAATAGTATAAAAAGAGTTCTCGTAATTGGCTCAGGTCCTATCGTGATCGGTCAGGCTGCTGAGTTTGACTATGCAGGCACACAGGCCTGCCGTGCTCTGAAGGAAGAAGGACTTGAGGTAATTCTTGTCAATTCCAACCCTGCAACCATAATGACGGATAAGGCAATGGCTGATAAGGTATATATCGAGCCGCTTACCCTTGAGACAGTAAAGAGAATTATTATAAAGGAGCAGCCTGATTCACTGCTCTCAACTCTCGGAGGACAGACAGGTCTTACACTCTCCATGCAGCTTGCCAAGGAGGGCTTCCTTAAAAAGCACAATGTAAAGCTTCTCGGTGCAAACCCTGAGACTATAGACAAGGCAGAGGACAGACAGATGTTCAAGGACACAATGGAGTCCATCGGCCAGCCTGTTATTCCTTCAACCGTAGTCAATGATGTACAGTCAGCCGTTGAGTTTGCTAATGAGATAGGCTATCCCGTTATAATCCGTCCTGCATTCACACTCGGCGGTACAGGCGGCGGTATTGTTAATAATGAAGATGAACTCAGAGAGATCACATCAAACGGACTTGAGCTTTCACCTATCACACAGGTGCTTGTTGAAAAATGTATAGCAGGCTGGAAGGAAATTGAGTTCGAGGTAATGCGTGATAAAATGGGCAACGTTATTACGGTCTGCTCAATGGAAAACTTCGATCCTGTCGGCGTTCATACAGGCGACAGTATCGTTATAGCTCCTGCTGTGACACTTGCAGATAAGGAATATCAGATGCTCCGTTCGGCAGCGCTGAATATTATCTCTGCACTTGGTGTAGAAGGCGGCTGTAACTGTCAGTTCGCACTTGAGCCTGAAAGCTTCAATTATGCCGTAATTGAAGTCAATCCCCGTGTTTCACGTTCATCTGCACTTGCTTCAAAGGCAACAGGATATCCCATAGCTAAGGTTGCAGCAAAGCTTGCTATAGGCTATACGCTCAACGAGATAAAGAATGCCGTAACAGGTACTACTTATGCCTGCTTTGAGCCTGCACTTGACTATGTTGTAGTAAAATTCCCCAAGTGGCCATTTGATAAATTCGTATATGCAAAGAGAACTCTCGGTACTCAGATGAAGGCTACAGGCGAGGTAATGTCTATAGCTCCTACGTTTGAGCAGGCTATAATGAAGGCTGTAAGAGGTGCTGAGATACGCCACGATACCATGTCGTCTCCCAAGTTTGAGGCAATGAGCACAGAGGAGCTTCGTGACAGGCTCCATGTATGCGATGATGAGCGTTCCTTCTGTGTTTATGAGGCTCTGAAGAAGGGTATTTCCGTTGATGAGATACATTCAATTACCATGATAGACGAATGGTTCCTTGAAAAACTTTTTAACCTTGTAAGATGTGAGAAGGCTCTCAAGGAAGAAGAGCTTACAGAGGAGCTTTACCGCAAGGCTAAGCTTTTAGGGTTCCTTGACAGAACGATAGAATCACTTTCGGGCGGGAAGATAGAAAACCCGATGGTGCCTGTATATAAAATGGTTGATACCTGTGCGGCTGAGTTCTCTGCCGAAACTCCGTACTTCTATTCTACCTATGACAGCGACAATGAGGCAGAAGGCTTTATAAAGGAAAAGAATTCGCCCAATAAGACTATAATCGTATTCGGCTCAGGTCCTATCCGTATCGGTCAGGGTATCGAGTTCGACTATGCTTCAGTACATTGTGTATGGGCGCTGAAGAAGGCAGGCTTCGATGTTGTTATCGTAAATAATAACCCGGAAACAGTATCTACAGACTTTGATACAGCAGACAGACTATATTTCGAGCCGCTTACCAATGAAGATGTCATGGGTATTATAAAGACAGAAAAGCCCTACGGTGTAGTTGTTGCATTCGGCGGTCAGACAGCTATCAAGCTCACAAAGTACCTCAGCGAGAGCGGTGTGAATATTCTCGGTACTTCCGCAGACAGCATTGATATGGCAGAGGACAGAGAGCGTTTCGACGAGCTTCTCGAAAAGCATAATGTAAAGCGTCCTCAGGGCTTTACGGTAATGACTACAGATGAGGCTCTTGAGGTTGCCGAAAGGATAGGCTATCCTGTACTTATGCGTCCTTCATATGTCCTTGGCGGTCAGAATATGATAATAGCCTTCAATGAGGCTGATATAAGAGAATATATGGCAATAATCCTTGCTCAGAATATCGAAAATCCGATACTCATAGACAAGTATCTCTCAGGTACAGAGCTTGAGGTAGATGCTATCTGTGACGGTGAGGAAATACTTATCCCGGGTATAATGCAGCACGTTGAGCGTGCCGGTATTCACTCCGGTGACTCAATTGCCGTTTATCCTGCATGGAATATCAGCGATGAAATGACTCAGAATATCATAACGACCTCTAAAAACCTTGCGGTTTCTCTTAAGACAAAAGGTCTTGTAAATATCCAGTACCTTATCTATGAGGATAAACTCTATGTTATCGAGGTAAATCCCCGTTCTTCAAGAACTATTCCTTACATAAGCAAGGTAACAGGCGTTCCGATGGTAGACCTTGCTACAAGAGCAATGCTCGGCGAAAAACTTGAAGATATGGGCTATGGCACAGGTCTTTACAGACGCTCTCCGTATGTGGCCGTTAAGGTGCCGGTATTCTCCTTTGAAAAGCTTATAAATGTTGATAATCAGCTCGGCCCTGAGATGAAGTCAACAGGCGAGGTGCTCGGAATTGCAAATACACTCGAAGAGGCTCTCTACAAGGGTCTTATCGCAGCAGGCTATAAGATGACAAAGCAGGGCGGTGTATTTATTACAGTCCGTAATCCCGATAAGAACGAGATAGGCGACGTTGCAAAGAAGTACGATGAGCTTGGTTTTACACTGTACGCTACAAAGGGAACCGCCAAGACACTCAGAAATTACGGTCTTGACGTAATAGAGGTAGATAAGATACACGAGAATGACAAGGAAAATACACTTACCCTTATCGAGAGCGGCAAGATAAACTATGTTATTTCTACATCTTCAAAGGGCAGAATTCCTACCCGTGATTCTGTTAAGATAAGAAGAAAGACGGTAGAGAGGAACATTCCCTGCCTTACATCTATCGACACTGCAAACGCACTTGCGGATTCACTCAAGAGCAAGTATTCCGAATACAGCACAGAGCTTGTTGATATAAACAATATGAGAACGACCAAGATGAAGCTCAGATTTACAAAAATGCAGGGCTGCGGAAACGATTATATTTATTTCAACTGCTTTGAGCAGAAGATAAACAACCCCGAAGGTCTCAGCGTTCGTTTTGCTGACAGACGCTACGGAATCGGCGGTGACGGCGTTATTCTTATCTGTCCGTCAGACGTAGCAGACGCAAAGATGAGAATGTTCAATCTTGACGGCAGTGAGGGAAAGATGTGCGGAAACGGCATACGCTGTGTAGGCAAGTATCTTTTCGACCATAACATGGTCAGCGGCGACAAGGTAAGAATAGAGACACTCAGCGGTATCAAGACGCTAAAGGCTTACCGTCATGACGGGGAAGTCGATGTGCTCAGGGTAGATATGGGCAAGGCTGTACTTGCAGCTTCCGAAATACCTGTTGCAATAAATAAGCCCAGAGTAATCAACGAGCCTGTAACTATCGGCGGTGAGCAGTATAACATCACCTGCGTATCTATGGGTAATCCTCACAGTGTTGTATTCTGCAACAATGTGGATAAGATAGACCTCGAAAAGGTAGGTCCGCTCTTTGAAAACAGCGAAATATTCCCCGAGAGAGTAAATGCAGAGTTTGTAAAGGTAATTGATGACCATACGATAGAAATGCGTGTCTGGGAGCGCGGCAGCGGTGAAACATGGGCTTGCGGTACAGGTGCCTGCGCTGTTGCGGTAGCTGCTGTAGAAAACGGTTTCTGCCGCAAGAATGAGCCTATAACCGTCAAGCTGAAGGGCGGCAATCTTGTTATTAAATATACCGATGAAACGGTATATCTTACAGGTCAGGCTGAAACGGTATTTGAAGGAGAAATCGAATTATGACGACTAAATACATCTTTGTAACAGGCGGTGTTGTTTCGGGACTCGGCAAAGGCATAACTGCCGCCTCACTCGGCAGACTGCTCAAGGCAAGGGGACTCAAGGTCGCTTCCCAGAAGCTTGACCCGTATATCAATGTAGACCCCGGTACAATGAGTCCTTATCAGCACGGTGAGGTATATGTTACCGAGGACGGTGCCGAGACAGACCTTGACCTTGGACACTATGAGCGCTTTATTGATGAAAACCTCAATAAATTCTCAAACCTTACTACAGGAAAGGTTTATTCAAATGTACTCGAGAAAGAGCGTCACGGCGATTATCTTGGTGAAACAGTTCAGGTTATTCCTCACATTACCAATGAAATAAAGTCGTTTATCTATGCGGTAGGCAAGGACTCCGATGCTGATATCGTCATCACAGAGATCGGCGGTACGGTAGGCGATATAGAGAGCCAGCCTTTCCTTGAGGCTATACGTCAGGTATCGGTAGAGGTCGGCAGAGAGAACAGTCTGTTCATTCATGTCTGCCTTGTGCCGTACATAAAGGGAAGTGAGGAGCATAAGTCGAAGCCTGCTCAGCATTCCGCTAAGGAACTGAGGTCACTCGGAATAAACCCTGATATAATGGTGCTTCGCTGTGATGAGCCGCTTGACCCCAGCATTTTCAAGAAAATTGCAATGTTCTGTAATGTCAAGCCCGACTGCGTTATAGAGAATATGACGATACCCGTTCTTTATCAGGCTCCGCTGATGCTTGAAAAGGCTAATTTCAGCGATATCGTATGCCGTG
>CACXGH010000099.1 GCA_902767175.1 uncultured Ruminococcus sp. | reverse complement strand
TGCCTGCGGCAAGGAAGCAAGAGTTCCTTTTAAACCGCGCGAGGATCGCCCTGTTTACTGCAGCGAGTGCTTTGCAAAGATGAAGGAAGAGCAGGAGTAATTTCTGCTTTCGGCATTAATTCTCAGACAAAGAAAAGCGTCCCGACCCCGGGGCGCTTTTTTCATGCGGTAAAAATGCAGATCTTATGTTATTGTTTACTCAGCTTTTCCGCATAGAAATTCATTTCATGCCCGTGCGGACATGGCTTTTCATGGTGAGTTTTTCAAGTGAAAAATAACTATTCAAAGCAGGTTTCTTTTTAATGAATATTTCAATCTGTCAATTCTTCTAAGAACGAAAATACTATTCGGAAAGATCAACAATCAACAACACAAAATATGTGTTTTCGGGAGGAAGGTTCGAGGGAAACCGACCGTCCCAAATTGATTTCAGTATCCGTGGCTCGAATGGTACTTGAAATTCTTGTGCTGTTGTAATATAATACAATTGAGGAAAAATCTTTTTTTGAAAGTAAAGGGAGGATCCTGATGACTATTGAAGAAAAAAACGAAGCGCTGTCAACGGCTAAGGCAGGACTTGCTTCGCAAAAGGCTTATGAGCGCCTTGCAAAGCTCTTTGATGACGGTGTATATACCGAGATAGACGCATTTGTCAAATCAAATGACGGCTATGCAGAGGTCGCTGCTGCACACGGTACGGTTGACGGTCTTGGAGTATATGCGTTTGCTCAGAATACTGACGCTGCAGGTGGGGCCATGTCAAAGGCTCAGGCTGCAAAAATAAAAAAATTATATGACCTTGCACTTAAAACAGGTGAGCCTGTTGTGGCAATGTACGATTCAGCAGGCGGCAGGCTTGACGAGGGAACAGAGCTTCTTGCAGCATACGGTGATATTCTCAAGTATACCAACTCTCTTTCCGGTGTTGTACCCCAGATATCAGTTGTCTTAGGTAAATGCTGCGGTACTCAGGCACTTATTGCTGTGTGCGGTGATATCGTTATAATGTCCGAAAAGGCTGAGCTTACTCTTGATACGGGCTGCAGGAATGCATCGGCAAACGAAAATGCCGAAAAAGGAATTGCCCATATAGTAGCTGCCGATGACGATGAAGCCATAGCTAAAACAAGAGCACTTGTAGGAGTTCTTCCGTCAAATAACCTCAGCACAGCTTGTGTGGCTTATGACAGCATTGATGCCGCAGAGCAGGTTAACAGCGGAATGACTGCCGTTCAGGCTGCTTTTGCCGCAGCAGATGAGGGCAGCCTTATTGAACTGCAGAAGGAATTCGGAAAGACAGCAAAAACCGCTGTTGCTACAATGAACGGAACTACAGTGGGTATTATAGCACTTGAAGGCAAGGTGCTTGACCATAAATCATGTGCTAAAGCTGCAAGATTTATAAGATTCTGTGATGCGTTCTCAATGCCTGTTCTGACATTTATAAATGCTGAGAAATTCGAGTGCATAAAGGGCGCTGCAAAACTTACCTCGGCTTATGCTGAGGCTACGGCTCCTAAGATAACGGTTATAACAGGCGATGCCTTCGGTGCTGTTTATATAGCAGCGGCAGGTACCGGTGCTGCTGCTGATTACACTCTTGCATGGACAGGTGCTTCTGTTTCTGCCCTTACTCCTGAGGCCGAGGCTGTTATCATGCTCGGTGATGACTTTGGCGGAAAGCTTAAGGGCGCTAAGGATATTCAGACTGCTAAGGCTGACGCTGTGCGTGAATTCAAGGAGCAGGAGCTTACTGCAATGAGAGCTGCCGAAAACGGATATGTTGATGATATAATAGATGCATCTCTCACAAGGGCAAGAATTATCTCTGCCGTTGATATGCTCTGCAATAAGAGGGTTTCTACTCTGCCTAAAAAGCATAATAATCTGTATGTCTGATATTGTTTCAGCAAATAGAAACTCATAATCATAAAATAGTAAACTGAAAGGAATGTTTCTGATGAAAAATCTGAAAATAACCGTAAACGGTGTAGTATATGATGTACAGGTAGAGGAGGCGGACGGAGCTTCTGCTCCTGCTGCTCCGGCAATGGCTCCTGCAGCAGCAATTAAGGCAGCTCCAAAGCCTGCTCCTGTTCCGGCAGCCGGCGGAGAGGAAGTAAAATCTCCTATGCCCGGAACTATCCTTGATGTTCCCGTGAAGGCAGGACAGGCTGTAAAGACAGGCGATGTTCTCGTTGTTCTTGAAGCTATGAAAATGGAAAATGAGATAAAGGCTGCTCATGATGCAACTGTAGCCTCTGTTGCGGTAAGCAAGGGTGAGTCCGTTGATACAGGCGCTGTTCTTGTAACTCTGAACTGACAGACTCTGCGAAAGGGGTAGACACAATGGCAAAGAAAATACAGATTACCGAAACGATACTTCGTGATGCTCATCAGTCTCTTATTGCAACAAGAATGCCGCTGTCTGACATGATTCCGATACTTCCTGCCCTTGATGAGATAGGCTTCTATTCTCTTGAATGCTGGGGCGGTGCAACCTTTGATTCATGTATCCGTTTCCTTAATGAGGACCCGTGGGACAGACTCCGCACAATCCGTAAGTATTGCCCCAAGACAAAGCTGCAGATGCTTTTCAGGGGTCAGAATATGCTTGGATACCGTCACTATGCCGATGATGTCCTTGAATACTTCGTTCAGCGCTCCGTTGCTAACGGTATTGATGTAATAAGAATATTCGATGCTCTCAACGATATTAAAAACCTGCAGACTGCTATAACTGCGACAAAGGCAGCAAAAAAGGAAAATCCCAATGTTGAGGCTCAGGTTGCTATGAGCTACACAACAGGTCCGATCTTTACTACACAGTATTATGTTGACTATGCTAAGAGAATTGAAGCAGCAGGTGCTGACTCTATCTGCATCAAAGATATGGCTGCCCTTCTCACACCTTACTATACAGCAGAGCTTGTTGAAGCTGTAAAGAAGGCAGTTAAAATTCCCGTTCAGCTCCATACACACTATACCTCCGGTCTTGCTTCCATGTGTCTTCTCAAGGCTATTGAAGCAGGCTGCGACAGAATAGATACGGCAATGTCTCCGCTTGCCAACGGTACCTCACACGCTCCTACAGAATCAATGGTAGCGGCTCTTCAGGGTACGGAATATGATACAGGACTTGACCTTGTAAAGCTTTCGGAGGTAAGAGAGTATTTCATGACTCTTCGTGAAAAGTATATCAAGAGCGGTCTGCTTGACCCGAAAATGCTTGCAACAAACGCAAAGGCTCTTATTTATCAGGTGCCCGGCGGTATGCTTTCAAACCTTCTTAAGCAGCTTAAGGATGCCGGCAAGGCAGACAAGCTTACCGAAGTTCTTGAAGAAGTTCCGAGAGTCCGCAAAGACGCAGGTTATCCGCCTTTGGTAACTCCTACCTCTCAGATCGTAGGCACACAGGCTGTATTCAATGTTCTTTTCGGCAAGTACAAAAACTGCAGCGGTCAGTTCAAGGATCTTGTTGCAGGCAAGTACGGAACAACACCCGTTGCTATTGATCCTGAGTTCCGCAAGAAGATAATAGGCGATGAAAAGCCTGTTACCTGCAGACCTGCAGATCTTCTTGAGCCTGAGCTTGAAAAGCTCCGTGCGGAGATACCTCAGTGGATAGAGCAGGAGGAAGACGTTCTTACCTATGCTCAGTTCCCGCAGGTTGCTCCCAAATTCTTTAAGGCACGCCGTGATGCAAAGCTCGATATAGACTCTTCGGCAGATCTTAAAGCAAAGGTGCATCCCGTATAAAAAGACAGGTATTTTCGGCTTATTGTCAGAAATGGCAATAAGCCGGTTTTATAAGAATCAGTCCCTTAAGAAAAATTATTATGGTTGGCTTATATATTTATTATATAACTAAAATCTTTAATAAATTTATGAAAACGGAGGGAACGACTATGAAAAAAAGATTGACCGCAATAGTTGTTGCAGGAGCAATGGCTCTTGCTCTTACCGCTTGTTCGGGAGGATCTGGAAATAACGGCAGTGATAACAGCAAAACAGACAGTACAGCTCCTGCCGCATCAGGTACTGACAGCTCACAGGTAACAGTATCAGGTGACGGTTCGCAGACAACAGTTGATACATCATCAGCTCAGCAGTCAGTAAAGAGCGGCAATGATCTGTATGATTTTTATTCGGCTCTTACGGATAAAATGTCCGACACCGTTTCAGAACTTGTAAATAAACACAACGAAAGTGTAGGCTCTGATTACACCGCAATGGTGAATATCCTCTATATGCCGTTCAGCAGTATACGTTTTCTCGACCTTGCATTTTTTAACGGCAGCTCTGCGGAAACGGTAAAATCCTCATTTAAAATGCTCGGAAATGACGATGTTGAAGTAACGGAGAACAGCAAAAATGATTATACTATAGAATATACTGCAACACCGGTCTCGTCAGGCAAAAGCTATAAATCCAAGACAAATATCCGTATTGATCCTGAAAATCTTGGAGTGAGCATTGTTTTCTACAGGGACGGAGTGCTTGAGAGCTTTACTGATATGCAGTATATAGGCAGCGACCGATATGCATTATCTACCGAGACAGACAGGGCGATTGTCACATATAAAGACGGAAATATCACGGAGATTTTCCATGCACAGAACACATACCAGCCTGATTATGACAAGGGCGGCTTCACTGAAGATTCATTTATTTATGAATATAATGACAGTTCAAGTGTGTACGGCAAAAAGACCGTTGATGAGAGTTGGGTAAAGGAAGCAGAAAGCCACAATGCGCTTTACAGGCTCTATGAGTACAAGGACGGAGTTATGAAAATAACAGGTCTTAAAGAGGTATATTCCTACAGTAATCCCATAACCTATGAGCCGGGCTATGCTGTTACACTGCCCTGAAACGAATTGTCATTTCGTACCTGAGTATAATAAATAAAAGAAAATAATAAATATATCGTACTAACAATCAGCAATGCTGATATAACAAGCGTCGATGTCCCCCGAGTCTCGCCTGCCGGCTCGGTCGGTGCTTCTGCCTTCGGCAGAGGTGTCCACCGGACAC